>CALLAE010000016.1 GCA_938002665.1 uncultured Saprospiraceae bacterium
TAGGCCATCTTGGTGACTTGGTCTAGGTCATTCTGTGCACCAGTAGAAATCTTATCGAAGACAATTTTTTCTGCTGCTCTTCCACCTAGAGTCATCGTCATCCTATCCAGCATCGCTTCTGTTCTGGTAATATATTCTTCCTTAGGAAGATATTGCGCATAGCCTAAGGTGCCGACACCTCTCGGTACTATGGTCACCTTCACTAGGGGAGAAGCATATTTTAGGAACCATCCACAGATAGCATGCCCAGCTTCGTGGTAAGCGATAATTTCTTTCTCTCTAGGAGAGATGATCTTGTTTTTCTTTTCTAGACCTCCTATCACTCTGTCTAAGGCATAATTAAAGTCATCCATTTCCACCGCAGTCTTGTTTCTTCTCGCAGCAACTAGAGCTGCTTCATTACAGACATTAGCGATTTCTGCACCTGCAAACCCTGGCGTCATTTCTGCTAGTGTCTCAGCTTTGAGGTCTCCAGATTGCTTGATGTTTTTAAGATGCACTTTGAATATAGCCTCTCTCCCTTTAAGGTCTGGTCTGTCTATACCTATCTGTCTATCAAAACGTCCCGGTCGTAATAAGGCTTTATCTAAGATGTCTGGCCTGTTAGTTGCGGCCATTAGGATGACACCTTTATCTGTAGAGAAACCATCCATCTCTACTAGCAATTGATTCAGGGTATTTTCTCTTTCATCATTTCCACCCTGGACTGCTCCTCTTCCTCTTGCTCTACCTATAGCATCTATCTCATCTATAAATACGATACAAGGTGCCTTTTCTCTGGCTTGCTTGAAGAGGTCTCTTACTCTAGAGGCTCCCACACCTACAAACATCTCCACAAAATCTGATCCTGAGATAGAAAAGAAGGGTACTGCCGCCTCACCTGCAACAGCTTTGGCAAGAAGCGTCTTACCTGTTCCTGGAGGTCCTACAAGCAAAACACCTTTTGGAATTTTTCCTCCTAGAGAAGTATATTTTTTTGGATGTTTAAGGAAGTCAACTACTTCCATTACTTCTTCTTTCGCTTCTTCTAGTCCTGCTACATCTTTGAAAGTAACATTCACTTTGGAATTAGAATTATCAAAAAGTGTCGCTTTTGATTTTCCGATATTGAAGATCTGCCCGCCTGGTCCTCCACTTCCAGATCCGACTCTCCTCATAAAGAAAACCCATAGACCTATGATAATAGCAAAAGGTAAGACCCAGCTAAGAATCTGACCCCAGTAGTTATACTCTTGCTCATACACAGGATCTATTCTGATGTCATCAGACTTAAGACGGTCTATCATAGAATCAAAAGTCCGGATATCACCAAACTCAGAAGAAAAATGTGGCTGATCTATGTTAAATCTGTTCTCATTGAATTCTGGATAATTACCTAGCGCATCTTTTTTGAGGTAGATCCTAACTTTATTCGTGTTAGTGATGACCTTTACTTTTTCTATGTGCCCTTTTCTAGCTAGATCTTCAAATTCTCCTAAAGATATTTTAGAGGTCTTGCCATTCAGCAAAGTCACCACGTTCATAGCTAGGATAATGAAGATTACTAAACCATAAATCCAGTAGGAGTTTAGATTAAATTTTTTAGGCTCTCCTTTTTTATCGCTCATTATATATTGTCTCGTTTATTATTCAAAGAACGGCAGATTATGATGCCGAAGTTCATCTTGTAAGAATTATTAGACTAAATGTCCTGATACTCTGTTGTTTTGGCATCTCGCCACAGCTCTTCTATTTCGTAATGTCTTCTGGTTTCAGGATAGAAGACATGTACTAGGATATTAAAATAATCTATTAGAACCCATTTGGCTGATACCTTTCCTTCTACATGTGCAGGTCTTACTCCTACCTCATCCTTCAGTCGTTTTTCGACATTTCCTGCGATTGCGGACACTTGTGTGGTAGAATCTCCTTCACAAACGATAAAGAAATCTGTAGGCGCATCGTCTATATCGGTAAGATCCATTTTGACGATGTTTTTACCCTTGATGTCCTGTATACAATCTACAATGAGGTCAGTCAGCTCTAGACTTGAAATTGTCTCTTGATCCTGAGTGGCTTGTTTTTGCAAATTTTCTTGTTGTATTTCTTAGATTATCCCTTAGTTTTCACTCATGATAAGTCTGAGAAACAGGTTTATTTCCTATAATTATCTAATAACAAATTTAACATAATTTGATACCATATGATTTGCCTGATCTTTCGATGCAGATAAAGCACTTTATATACCTAGCCGAGCATCCCTCCACCAATGATTATGCTATAAATAGTCTATCAAATAATGACCCAAAGAGGAATACCTGCGTATATACCTACAATCAGACCATGGGAAGAGGTCAAATTGGCAGAAAATGGTACAGTGGAACTGACAAAAACATAAGTTGTTCATTCAGATACTATCTATCTGATTTTAAAGTAAAAGATCAGTTTTTACTGAATATCGCCTTTTCGTTAGCTATTAAGGACTTTGTTTCCACTTATGTAAGCCAGAAGGTCTTGATCAAATGGCCCAATGATATCTATGTTAATGACCATAAAATTGCTGGCCTACTGATACAGAATATGGTCAGAAGTGAACAGATTAGTAGCACCATACTCGGTGTAGGTATCAATGTCAATGAAGATAACTTTCCTGCCGAACTACCCAATCCCACTTCCATAATAAAGCTTAGTAAGCAGACTCAAGATCTCTTAGAGTTGCAACTCTATCTGGCAGACTGTGTTAGGAAGAGAATGAGCCAACCCACAGAACAACTCCAGGAGGAATATCTTTCAAGTCTATACAGAATAGATACTGCATCTACTTACCTGATAGATGGAGAAAAGCAGGAAGGGATAATAAGGGGAGTAGCTGAAGATGGAAAGCTAGAATTAGAACTAGGAGGTCAGAGGCGCTTATTCAGTTTTAGAGAATTAGAATTTATTATTTAGGAAGAAGAAAAGATGAAAGGTACCATAGTTACAATAGGAGATGAAATACTGATAGGACAGATTACAGATACTAATTCTGCCTGGTTGGGAAATGAAATGACGCAGTTAGGAGTAGAGGTGGTAGAAATTCTCACTATAGCAGATAAGGTGACGGCTATTCATGCCGCGCTAGATACAGCACTTGCTAAATCCGATCTAGTGGTCATGACGGGTGGTCTGGGACCTACCAAAGATGATATCACTAAAAAAGCCATCGCTGAATATGTAGGCTCGGAGCTCTATCTAGACGAAGCCTTAGTGACTCGAATCAAAACGTATTTTGATGCCAGAGGTATTCCATTTACGGAAGCGCACAAGGCACAATGCTATATGCCTAAGGACGCAAAGAGCTTGACTAATGAGATGGGCACTGCGCCGGGAATGCTGTTTGAGCATCAAGGAAAGCATATCCTTTCTATGCCGGGAGTGCCATATGAGATGAAAAATATTTTCAGCAATAGCTTTTTATCCAGTTTTGCGCCCATGCAGGATAGTGCATTGAAAATCTATCACAAGACTATCAAGACTGTGGGGATGGGGGAGTCTAGAATAGAAGAAAAGATTTCTGATATAGTGGCTGAGCTACCTGCTGATATTTCTATGTCTTATCTACCTAGTTTGGGTACGGTTAAATTGAGGTTGACCGCTAGATCACAAGATGACAAATCTGATCTAGTGGAAAATTTTGCAGCGCGGATAGTGGAACGCATACCAGAGTTGGTCTTTGGATATGGCAAGACGAGCCTAGCAGAAAGTTTACAAGAGACAATGATTTCTCAAGGGCTGACGGTTACTACGGCGGAGAGTTGTACTGGTGGTTACCTTGCACATCAGTTGACAGTAGTGCCTGGTTCTTCTAGGTATTACCTGGGTAGCATTGTGGCTTATGATTATGAGCCAAAGAAGAGCTTGCTGAAGGTAAGTCCTGCTACTCTAGAAAAATACGGCGCAGTAAGTGAAGAGACCGTCAAGGAAATGCTGGTAGGGCTTATAGCAAGCATGGGTTCTGATCTGGGAATTGCTATTTCGGGAATAGCGGGACCCGGGGGTGGGATGCCTGATAAGCCCGTAGGAACCATATGGATGGCCTGGGGATCTAAATCAGATGTGAGAACGCGTAAGCTCAATCTTTCTAAAAACAGAGTCAAAAATATAGAGTATACAGCAGTGGCAGCTATGAATGCTTTGCGAAAATTTGTGAAAAAGTACGAGTAGCTCTTACTTACTTAGAGGGTAGCTCAAAGTAAAACTTTGACCCTTGTCCTAATTCAGATTCTACCCAAATTTTTCCTTCGTGTGACTCGATTAGTTTTTTACAAATCGATAAGCCTACACCAGAACCTTCTATTTCTGTTTTGGTATGTAATCTTTTTAAAAGGACAAAAATTTGCGAAAAGTACTCCTCCGCGATACCGATACCGTTATCTGTTACACATAGTCTGTCTCCCGTTGCTGTTTTTTCATGTGTTATCTTAATGACTAGATCCTTGGCTGCGGACTTGAATTTAATTGCATTAGATATTAGATTTTGTAGTACTACTCTGATGGCCGACTTGTCAGCGTATACCTGACCAAGGTCTGCTACCTGGAACTGTACCTTTGCCTTGTCTATTATTATGCTGAGATCTTTCCTTAGCTCTGACATGATACTATCGAGATCTATTCTGGTCTTTTTCAGTTCCGTGCCAGCGATGGAGTAATTTAACATAGAGCTTAGCAGGTCTTGCATCCTAGTGGTAGCAACATCTATGTAGCTGAGGTATTCTTTTATTTTTTCCTTTGGCAATTCATGGAAGCTAGCATTAAGTAGCTGCGAGAAATTTTTGATATTTCTTAGAGGTTCCTTTAGGTCATGTGAGGCCATGAAATTAAACTGTTCCAGTTGCGTATTCTTTTTCTCTAGAATTTTCAGTTTGTAATCTGCTTCTATCTTTTTCTTGTAGTCTTTTTTATAGAGGTCTAGATCTTCATGCAACATTTTCAGGCCGGAAAGAATGTTCAGTTTTTTTTCATCAGTTACTTCTTTCAGGTCGTTATTGGAAATCTTACAATCCCCTTTTGATATCCACAAAATGTGTTCAAAGACGTCATCCAAAAACTGGGTTTCTATAGTTTCAGTTGGTGCTTCCATTCAATACTCTATTTATGTGTTGTATCCCTTCCTCCATTGTTTTACTAATGGTGAAAGAATCTAACTTGGTCTGAAAAATTGCAAATCGAGCTGCTGTATTGATAATGAAGTTCTTCCCGGAAACAAACGAGACATGTTTGACATTTGATAAAGCTCTTTTAAACTCTTTATTGATAACTCTTCTTGTTTCTGCGTCAGGTGGAGTTGTACCTTGGATATCTATCAGCAGACCACATTGATCATAGCCAGCTGCATATTTGCTTATTTCCTCAAAAATTAGTGTGACACTAAAAGGACTAGGTTTTGGTATCTCTTTGACAATGATTATGTCATTTGAAGTACTTACCCTAGCTCTGATAAGTTCTATAATCTCTGGAGGAGCATCAGAAGTATACTTTTTAGCTTCTATCTGTAATTTTTCCATCGAAGCGAGATTTCTTCAAACATATTAAAGCTAAAGATAATATAATGTAAAGTAAGTCGTATATGTAGACAATTAAAAGCTATAAACGGGTATAGCCGAAATACAGTACCAGACTCACTTTTTCTTTACCTTTGCACTACCTAACCAAAAACGAGTCAGCATATGGCAAAAGTTGAGCTTATAATGCCCAAAATGGGTGAAAGTATCATGGAAGCTACCATCTTGAAGTGGGTCAAGAAAGTAGGAGATAAAGTAGAGGAAGACGAAACTATCCTTGAAATAGCAACTGACAAGGTTGATTCAGAGATACCTTCGCCTGTAGATGGAGTGATAATAGAAATACTACATCCAGAAGAAGCCATCATAGAGGTGGGCAAACCTATAGCTATCATCCAAACAGATGCTGCAGAATCAGCAGATACTGAAAGTACACCACCAAAAGCAGCAGCGATTACTCCCGCTGCTCCCGTCCCAGCTGAAGCTACCGCCATAGCTCCTGCTGCCCCTCAGTCCGCTGCACCAGCACCCACACCAGCAAGAGGTAACACCACTAGCTCTGACAGATTCTATTCTCCACTGGTCAAGAGTATCGCTAAAAAAGAAAACATCTCAATAAGTGAACTAGATACTCTTCCTGGCAGTGGTGCAAAAGGTCGTGTAACCAAAAAAGACATCATCGCTTATGTTGCCTCTAGAACAAATGGTTCCGCGCCAGTAGTCCCTGTTGCAGCTCCTCATTCTAATGGTGCTGCTCATAGCACTAGCATAGGTCTGACGCCAGCAGCAAGTTCTATGAGTGGTGGAGATGAAATAATAGAGATGGGCAGGATGCGAAAGTTGATCGCTGATCACATGGTCATGTCTAAGCAGACTTCTCCCCACGTAACCTCTTTTGTAGAAGCAGATGTAACGAATCTTGTAAATTGGAGAAACGCCAACAAAGCAGCTTTCCAAAAAAAGTATGGAGAGAAAATAACTTATACGCCTATCATTATGGAAGCCGTCATCAAAGCCATCAAGGACTTTCCGATGATAAACATCTCAGTGGTAGACGGAAAGATCCATGTCAAGAAAAATATCAATATCGGGATGGCTGCAGCTCTGCCTTCCGGTAATCTCATAGTACCAGTCATCAAGAACGCAGATTATCTGAACCTTGCAGGACTTACAAAGTCTGTCAATGATTTAGCTAACAGAGCAAGAGCAAATAAACTGAAGCCAGAAGAGATACAAGGGGGCACTTACACCTTGACCAATGTCGGAACTTTCGGGAACGTCATGGGCACGCCTATCATTAATCAGCCACAGGTGGCTATCCTTGCTGCTGGAGCTATCAGAAAAAAACCTGCCGTAATAGAAACAGAGTACGGCGACGTTATAGCAGTCAGACAACAAATGTTTTTATCTCATTCTTATGACCATAGAGTTGTAGATGGATTTTTAGGTGGATCATTTGTAAGAAGAGTCGCAGATTATTTAGAAGGTTTTGATTTAAATAGAAGCATATAATTAGATTGTAGAAAGTGAATACAAGAATATTTACTGGAATAAAGTCACTCAGTATTCTCTTTATAGGAATGTTCCTATCCTACACTTTGTCTGGACAGAGCGCAAGGCAAAAAGGTGATCGTGCCTGGAGCATGGGCAAATACAAAACGGCAATCAATAATTACAGTTCTGTCGAGGGAATAGCCGAGGATAAGGAGTTGCTCGCTAAACGAGGACTCGGATATTTCAAACTCAATAAGCTCACCAGAGCCATTAATGATTTTACACTTTCTAAAAAATTAGGAAACCAAGATCCCTACCTCTATTTCTTAATGGCACAGACCAAGCAGCATCTCAATGATTACGAGGAGGCTGCCTTCTTTTATAAACAATACATCAAAGAAGCAGGCGAAAAAGAAAAAGAGACTGAACTGGCGCTCAGAGAAATAAAAAATTGTGCCTATGCAGCCTTCCACAAGAAAGACAGCAACACAGGTTTTGTAGAAAGTTTTGGAGAAGAGATCAATACCTACTATGATGAGGTGTACACCTTGCAGAGCCCGACCTTCGGGAGCAGCTACTATTTTTCTTCTAATAGAAATCTTACAGATAATGATGTCTTTGCCTATTCTCTGGATGAAAAGGGGAACTGGCAAGAGGAGAAGACTCTTGTGAAAGGCATCAATACCAAAGCAGATGAATATGTGATGGATGTAAGTGCAGATGGAAGAAGTCTGTTGTATAATAAAACCTCTGGCCTTCAGGCCAATCATCGTGTCTATGTTTCTACCTGGGACGAAAAGGATAAGCAGCATATCATCGAGCTTCCAGAAAACTTATTGTTAGGAGCTGTAGACTTACAACTGGTAGATAGAAATACCATCGCCTTCGCCAGTAAGGATCTAGGAGGGCTAGGGGGTTATGATATTTTCGTTGTTAATTATAAAAACGGTAGATGGTCGAAGCCTATCCATCAGGGAGATATTATTAATTCTGAGTATGATGATCGCAGTCCTTACTTTGCCAGCACGATGCAGTTTCTATACTTCAGTAGTAACAGGCCTTATTGCTATGGCGGATTTGATATTTATTATTACAACCTGCTCGGCATAAAGGAAGTGCCTTCTAATATAGGCGCGCCTATTAATAGTTCTGGTAATGACCTCCATTTTAGATTGCATACAGATGGTCAGATGGCAGTGATGAGTTCTGATAGAAAGACGGGAGAAGGTGCCTATGATATCTATCAGGTATTCATGCAAGATTTCAAGCCTATGCCTGCCAAGGATACTTTTCAGCTGGAGTATGTACAGGACTATCTAGATAGTTTTAAGCCAAAAGAAAAAAAGAAAACTCATCTCGAAAAGCTAAAAGAAAAATTGGTGGATTCGGACGAAGCAAAAGTGAAGGAGGAAGAGCAGAAAGCAGCTGAAGCCAAAAGGCTGAAAGAAGAAGCTGAAAAGTTGGCTGCTGAAAAGGCAAAGAAAGAAAAAGACGAAGCAGACCGCCTAGCAAAAGAAGAACAAGAACGCCTTGCAGCTGTGGCGAATGCCGAGATGGAAAAGAAAGAACGTGAGCAGAAGAAAAAGGAGGAAAAAGCAAAGAAAGACAAACTAGCACTAGAAGCTGAAGCCAAGGCCAAGAGGGATGAAGAGGAAAGGAAAGCAGCAGAAGCGAGAGCCCTAGCCCAGGAAAAAGCAGAGAAGGAAACACGAACACTGGAGGCTGAAGACAAAGCCAAAAAGGGTAAAGAGGAGAGCGAAAGAAAGGCAGCAGAAATAGCAGCCTTAGCAAAGGAAAAAGCAGAGAAAGAAAAACAAGCAGTAGCTGATGTAAATCAAGTAAGAGTCAAGCTGCCACCTGTAGATGCAGACAAGACTAAGGACAACAATAAATCTGATGATAAGGCAAATAAGAAACTAGATTTACTCGCGGGAGAGCATCTGGCTAACACTTTACTTTATCAAGACAGTTATGACCTGATGAATGAGGTCAATAAGACTAAGCTAGACCAGCTGGTAACTTACCTTAAAGATAATACTCACCACACAGTCCAATTGATAGCACATACAGATCATTTGGAGCTAGGCTTAGAAGAATTCATGCTATACAATACGCTGAAGCGGGCCAATCTTATCGCTGATTACCTTCTAGAGCAAGGGGTAGAAAAAGAAAGAATAGGCATAGAAAGCGTCATGTCTAATTATCCCCTTGCGAAAGAACTAGTAGGTGGAAAAACGAATGAAAAATATCTGGTCTTCAATAAGCGGGTGGATTATGAGATTCGGGATGCAGATAATTTTGTCCTGATGTCATTGGATTTTTCTGACATGAAAATTCCTGGCTATGCTCAAGACAGAAGATTCGAACTGTTTTCACAACTTAGAGAAGAAGTCTATTATTCTGTGCAGATTGCCAGTGCAGAACGCATCTTCAAGAATGCAGTCTTAAGAATATATGATGACATCTACATCAGAAAAGAGCATGCAAAAGCTAATAACGATTACTACATAGGCATCTATAATAAATATCAAGATGCACTGGTCCTTAGAGAAGACCTTAAGGATTCATCAGCGCCATACGCTAAGATTGTTCCTTTCTACAATGGACAACCTATTGCTAAGAGTGCCTTAAAAAAATTATCTAAAGAGTATCCTGACTTAAAGAAATATTTGGCAGCTTCTGGCAAGTAGTTTTCTCTTTTAGCTAAAATGAACTAGTTGTTCTGGATTCAGATCCTTCTCGTTTCCATAGACCAAAAAGAAGCCACCCCCTCCTGCACCGGAAAGCTTAAAATAATAACTCTCATTTTCTAGGCCTTCTCGCCACAGTTCTTTGATAGCTGCAGGTATCATCTTGTCAAAAGAATCGTACTGTAGTCGGCTCAGCTCTTTGAAAGAAGCACTGATGTCCTCACCTGCGATTATTTCATTTATGATGCGATCATTGAAAAGAGAAATAGCTTTCACTTTTTCTCTGAAATCAGAATCAGCATCTAAGAGCAGCTTGTAATGTTGTATCAGTGGTTTGCTTACACGACCTTTCTGGCTATCAAAAAGAAATAATTGAGAAGGTAATGTAAGTTTGTCTAGCACCTTCACCTGATTGTTACTGATATGTATGGGCTTATTAAGAAAAGAGGCTAGGGGATCTAGGCCAGAACTTTTTCCATGAAAGAAAGATTCTATAGAGGCAAGTTTTTGTTGTAGCAGTTCGTGAGAATGCTCCTGTTCTAAAAAAAACGCTGCATAAGCAGCAGCCGTAAGTGCACCAGAACTGCCTAGACCATAGCCAAGTGGGATGTCAGAGTGAAAGACCCAGTTTTCTGCCTGTGCTTGCTCTACTTTTTTCTGATCCACCCCTTCGTAATTTATTAGGAAAGAGAAGAACTCCTGCAGAGAAGTAGGACCGTCAGATTTTTTCCAGCAGCCAGAGTATTTCTCGAAAGGGATAGCTAGCCCACTACTACCATTAATGATGGTATACTCACCGAAAAGCAAAACTTTGGAAGTGAATGTCTTTGAGTTTTCCATGATTCTAAACTACAGCCTAATTATGTGATTTTTTCCACTAATGTACCTTCGAACCTCATTCGTATATTGTTTATCAACTAATTTAGATACAAAATCATAGGATAAATGGATTTGTTCATATTATTGTATTATCTTATATATTAAAGCTTTCCCCAAGGCTAATATTAACCACAAAAAACCTATTAAATGAAAATAATCAGTCTACAAATTTCCTACGAGTATCCTTCTGATAGGAATTCATAACAGAAAAGTTAGTGCAGTTCATTTTTTAGCATAACGACTATTGGTCGTATCTCTCATTTATAGGAATTGCTATAAGTTCTGCCATTATGAATATCTCAAGTTACATACTTGATAATTGCAAGCTAATGTACTGCACATCAAGAGATGGAATGTATCGATTCGTCGATAGTGATCTACAGGTGAGCTGTATATCCTCTATTTCTGCTGCTGACAAAGTCTTGTTAGATAAAAATTTATTCTCAGTTAATGATACTGATTATATCAATTTGATTTTTGCCTCAAAGCTAGATGTCATCAAAGAGAACATAGTAGTGATGAGTGATGGTACCATCATTAAAGTTGCTCAAGAAAAAGTTGATTCACTTCTCAATTGGTTTTTATTAATTTAGAATTAAGAGAAACTATATTGACATTAATACCCTTTTTGAGACTGCCAGCATTGTTGGCAGTCTTTTTTGTCTAGCTATGTGCTCAAGAGAAGGACTGCAAAAGGTTCCACTCCCGCCAGCGGGGGAAAGAGGCTATAGTGCGCCAGCATTCCTCCTCTGGAGGAGGTCAGGTGAAGGAAAGAACCATTCCCTCTCTCATAGCTCATTAATTTTCTCTTTGGGCTTCTTCAATTTCTTTGTGTAAAAGTCCACCCCCTAACTCCCGCCAGCGTGGGAAAGACAGATCTTAAAGAGGCCATAGAGCGCCAGCTTTCCTCCTCTGGAGGAGGTCAGGTGGAGGAAAGAACCATTCCCTCTCTCATAGCTCATTAATTTTCTCTTTGGGCTTCTTCAACTTCTTTGTGTAAAAGTCCACCCCCTAGCCCCCGCCAGCGTGGGAAAGACAGATCTTAAAGAGGCTATAGAGCGCCAGCTTTCCTCCTCAGGAGGAGGTCAGGTGGAGGAAAGAACCACTTCCTCTCTCATAGCTCATTAATTTTCTCTTTGGGCTTCTTCAACTGCTTTGTATAAAAGTCCACCCCCTAGCCCCCGCCAGCGTG
>CALLAE010000017.1 GCA_938002665.1 uncultured Saprospiraceae bacterium
AGCGAACCGAGGCATCAGCCGAGGCATGGAGTTGGATAACTTGGAAAAAACCTACAGCCTAGCGAACCGAGGCATCAGCCGAGGCATGGAGTCAGTTAATTTGGAAAAACAACTACAGCTTAGCGAACCGAGGCAGCAGCCGAGGCATGGAGTCGGATAACTTGGAAAAAACCTACAGCTTAGCGAACCGAGGCATCAGCCGAGGCATAGTGTCAGTTAATTTGGAAAAACAACTACAGCCTAGCGAACCGAGGCAGCAGCCGAGGCATGGAGTCAGATAATTTGGAAAAACAACTACAGCTTAGCGAACCGAGGCCCTATCCGATGTAAATGAAGGGTTGCTGGAATAACAAGTTAGTTGACTAAACGTCAAGCAACAATGAATGAACTGCTTCATCAGAAGCAGCTACGATTTATATCAGTGAAGGAACCTCACCTTAGCACCTAATCTGACCCACACTACGTCAAAATATTTCCTATAAGATTATTTAAAACTAGGTGAAAACCACGAGTTATCAATAAAATACATATTATAGAATATTTTTATGTGTTTATTAATACCTTTGCCAAAATTCTAAGCCTTTATACTATGAAATACATTTATACAACAACCTTACTATTACTATTTGCTGTATCAAGTATCACTGCTCAGCAAGGACCACTTGTTATAGATCTAAGCCATAATCTAGATGAAAACTCAGGAGGAGTATTTGATGTAGAATTACGTGTCTCGGATTTCGAAGCGCTTTACACTTTTCAATTATTTCTAAAGTGGGATCCTGATATGTACAGAATAGATGGTGTACCATTCGTTAATGATCAACTACCATTCTTTGATGATACAAGTATCATTCTGCCATCAGAAGATGTATCCATTCCCGATGATGGAAAAGTAAGAATCGTATGGTCTAACGCAACCACCTTAACCCTAGATGATGATACCCACATTGTTACTCTTAGATTTACAGCCCTTGGACAGCCTTGTGCAGAAAGTAAATTTTTCTTTGATGACATAGGAAACTTAGAGAGTGAAACACTACTTGCTGCTGATGCGAATTTAGAAAATATCGGAATTGAGTTTGATGATATGAATGTTCAGATTCCTGGTGTAGATTGTGTTTCTTCTAATGAAAATTTAGAGTCGAATATTTCAGTTAATATTTTTCCTAATCCTGTTGTGAATTTTCTGAATGTGGATTTTTCTGAACAGATAAAAACTGAAGCAATCATGACGCTTTATACCATTGAAGGAAAAGTTATAGAAGAGTACAACTTAAATGCAGGGAAAAACAGCATCAGTGTTACTGCTCTCAACAAAGGATCATACTTATACGACATCCAATCTCAGGAAGGCATAATCCACAGAGGAACACTATACAAGTTGTAAGTTTTAGCAACTATAGTTATATATTCAAAAAGCCTTTGCTCTCATACAGCGAAGGCTTTTTGTCGTTACACAACAAAGATATCTATCATATCTAGCTGACTGAGAATAAGGTAGTTACCTGCCTGACTCAGACTATTTTTTAGAAACTCTATTTAATTGCTTTTGTAGGACAAAGATGCTGCTTAAAAAGCTCTATTTTGATTTCTTAAAACCATTTTCGATGAGATATTTACTTTCTATCTGTTTTACCTTAACTGTGCAGTTTGGATTCGCGCAACTTTCTAATGAGTTACAACTCATAGATAACCCTTTCACACCAGAAAAAAATCTAGAGGAATACATACAAGACAGTGAGACTTCCAGATCAGACATAATCGCAGGCAAGCATTATAAGCTGTTACAATTTTATGAGATTCCTACAACAGAACAGATAAAGCTGATGAAGGAGAGTGGTATAGAATTGCTAAACTACATTCCTAACAAAGCCTACTTTGCCTCTATTCCTACGCAACTCAACCCAGACCGCCTCAGGTTATTTAATATCAGACATATCTCTGCTGTAAAACAAAATCTCAAAATATCAGACAGACTTAGAAATAATGACATTCCTGCGTGGGCTAAGGTGGGTGATGACAAGTTATCAGTGTCTATTATGTACCCTAAAAATCTGAACCAAGAAACTGTTATTTCTCATTGTAGGCTAGATGGAATAGTACCTACTGAATATAATGGCATAGATAATTATCTCATTGCTGAAATAAAGGCTAGTGACTTAGAAATGATAGCGACACTGCCATACGTACAAAATATAGAACTCAGACCAGCCCCCTCAGTTCCTGATGATACCCCAGGAAGAGCCCTGCTTAGAGCAAACATGATAGATACACAAACACCTACTGGAAGAAATTACACAGGAGAAGGTGTAGCTGTTCTATGCAGAGATGATGGTGCTGTCTTTGAGCATGTAGATTTTCATGGAAGATTGTTTCAAGAATTTGTAGGACCAGATAGAGGTAATCATGGGGATGGCGTATCAGGTATTATGGCTGGTGCTGGAAACAGGGATCCCAGAAACAGAGGAATGGCCTCTGGCTCAGATCTGTATGTACTAGATTATGAAGCCAGTTTCTTAGATGGAACCATGGATCTTTTTTTCAATAACGATGTTATAGTCACCAATTCCTCATACAGTAATGGCTGTAACGCTGGATACACTAATACCACGAGAACCGTAGATAGCCAATGTTATAATAACGAAACATTGCTCCATGTATTCTCAGCAGGAAATAGTAATAATCAGGAATGTGGCTACGGAGCAGGTAATCAGTGGGGTAATATCACAGGAGGACATAAGCAAGGAAAAAATGTTATCGCCACAGCCAATACAACTAATAGAGGAGTAATAGTAGAATCTAGTAGTCGTGGGCCTGCACACGATGGTCGTATAAAGCCTGATCTGGCTTCTAATGGCTTCAATCATCTTTCTACTAACGATAACCACCTATACAGACCCTTTGGTGGCACTTCTGGCGCAGCACCTGGAGTAGCTGGCGTCACGGCTATGCTACATCAAGCCTATAGGGAACATACGGGCGAAGTCGCTAAAAGTGCCTTGCTCAAAGCTATCATGCTCAATACAGCAACCGACCTAGGTAACAAAGGGCCAGATTTTACCTTTGGCTGGGGAGCAGTAAATGCCTACCGCTCTGCTCTTGCGATAGAAGAAAACAAGTACACGACCGGAATTATAAGCAATGGTGGTACACAGTCACATAGCATCAATGTACCTGCTGGTGCCAAAGAACTGAGAGTTATGGTCTACTGGAGAGATCCAGAAGCAGCCAATGGTACAAGCATGGCACTCATAAATGATATAGATTGTCATATAGTTAGTCCAGATGGTGCGACTCATTTACCTTGGGTACTGAGGTCTGAAAATATACCTGAACTACTTGAATTACCAGCAACTAAAGGCGAAGATCACCTCAATAACATGGAACAAGTACATATAGCTGATCCTGTCGCTGGAGACTATACACTAAATGTAGAGGGTAATATCATACCTCTAGGTAATCATGATTACTACGTTACCTGGGAAGTAATACTGGATGAGATCAATATAATATATCCTTTTGGAGGAGAGACTTTGACACCTAGAACGGAAATATGCTTTTGGGAAGCAGTCCCGAATGGAGAAGGCTTTGTGCTTTCACTTTCTACTGATGACGGAGCCAGCTGGACAGAAATAGCGACCACCAATCCAGAAACTATGACCGGAGATCTAGCTATCCCTAATCTCATTACTGATCAAGCTAGGATAAGAGTGACTAGAGGGACACAAGAAACTATTAGTCAAAGATTTACCATTGCGCCAGTTCCTAGTAATTTAAGGATTTCTCAGGTTTGTGCAGTTGATCTAACCCTGAATTGGGATGCTGTGGATGATGCTATCAGCTATGATGTATACACTTTGGGAAGAAAATATATGGAGTATTATGAAACAACTACTTCTACTTCTATCAATGTACCTATAGATAATCCTTTCGAAGAACTATGGTATGCTGTTTCAGCAAATTTTGCGAATGATATAGCTGGCAGAAGAACAATTTCAATAAACTCAGGTGGCTCTGGTCTGAAAGAATGTGTCCTAGATTTCGACCTCACTATGTCAGATATTACAACTCCAGAATCTCCTAATTATATTAATTGCAGAGGAACTTTCGATGAAAATCTAACAGTACAAGTAATTAATTCAGGACTGAACCCACTAGAAAACATCGATATCTGTTACCAACTAAATAATGATGCTGAAGTATGTGAACTTTACACAGGAACACTTATGGCAGAAGATACTCTACTATACACATTCTCGACCCCTTATACCATTTCCGAGAATGGTGAGTACATGCTCAGCACCTGGGTGAGCCACCCGAATGAAATTTTGAGATACGATGATTCTACTTTTATATCAGGTCCAATTTACTTAGATAATGGTATCGGTATACCTTTCACTGAGAGATTTATACAGAGAGAATTGCCAGAATTCTGGAGCACAATTAGTCCTATGGACGATATCGGATGGTCAATAATAATAACTGGCCAACGAGACGGTGGTACTGGATTTGTTGCCACCATGCCCTTTGAAAATTATGGTAATAATAATGCAACAAATGGCAACCTAGATTATTTGAATCTCATTCCTATGGATCTTTCTAATGCCTCCGGAAAAATAGCCTTTGATTTTGATCTAGCTTATTTTTATGCAGGCAGAGATGATGGACTACTTATAGAGGTGAGTACAGATTGTGGAGCTACTTTCCAAGATACCATCTATGAGAAATATGGTAATGAGCTATCGACTAGTTTTACCTCATTTGAGTTTCCTGAAAACAATACAAATTGGAGCAGAGAGGAACTGGACATTTCACAATATGCAGGTCTCGAGAAAGTAATATTTAGATTTGTAGGTGTCAATGGAAGTGGTTCTAATCTATATATCGACAACATTAATGTTTCGCAAAAATCCCTTTCTGTTCCGCAAGCCATTTTTTCTGTAAACAGAACCGAAATCTGCCCATTAGAAAGTTTCGTCATTAATGAATCCTCTAGTGGAGAATTTTTGAACTATGATTGGGAATTTGGCTTTACTGCCCTACCATCGACATCTGACAAACCTGGGCCTCATGAAATTTCATATTTACTTCCAGGAGAAAAAGTAATATCCCTCACTGTGGAAAATACGGAAGGAAGTTCCAACTTAGAGATTCCTATTACAGTTATAGAGATACCCACAGGTGGCTTTGCTTCTGAAGAGATTGGGAATGGAGAAATACAATTTACAAGCAACTTAACCTTTGGAGAATTCTATGTTTGGAATTTTGGGGATGGTATGATAAGTACACAGCGTAATCCGACACATACTTATCCAGGACCTGGCACTTATGATGTAACTCTCACAGTTTCTAACCGCTGTGGACAGAGAGTTCTATCTGATCAGCTAGTCGTAACAACCAGCTCTACAGCAGATCTTGCAGAGAAGCTGAAAGCAGATATCACTCCTAATCCTAATAATGGCTCATTCACTTTGAATATAGAAAGTGAAGACTTAACAGAAATGGAGATGAGCATACTAGATGTAAACGGTCGAGTGATTACTAATGACAGAATCTATCTTAGAAATAAAAAGTTATCACAGGACATTGACAAAAGTCAACTTGATGCTGGTATCTATTGGATAAAGCTAGGCTTTGAGAAAGGTATTACTACAATAAAACTCGTTGTAACGAAATAAAATTACTATTGAGAAATCTTAGCTAATATTTCTCCCGCTTGTACAGCAAATAGATGTTCAGGATTAGCTTTAATTTGTTGGAATTGAGCTATTGGATTTTCGCCCAATACTAAATCGACTAGTGCTAAATTCCATTCTGCATGCTGTTTAGTCTTACCTCTTGCAAGAGAGTTAAGCGTGAGAAGGACTTGCTTGGCTTGTAGATAAAATGTTTGCTGCATTTTACAACTTGCCTCATACATTAAGGTCTGATCTGTCTTAGGACTTAACTTATAAAATAAATCAAAGGCCTCTTGCCAGTCTTCATTCTTGTAGGCAACCATTGCTTGTCGATATATTTTATTCTCGCTATCCAGAGCGAGGTTATTGAGTGGATAAGGCTCTACATATTCATTAAAGATCAGTCTAGGATTAATCTTCTTTCGTGGCTTAGCCTGAGTAGGTTTTTGCTTTAGGGAAGCAGTTTGCTGAGTAGCAGTAGTTGTAGTTATCTGTGCAGAGGACTCTGCAGTCTCGGCCTTATCCTTACAGCCATTAGAAAAAGAAGAGGCAATAAGAAACATAAGAAAGATAGTGTACTTAAGCATACCCTGTAGTTTTGGGTAAATATCAACAATCTTACCCAAGGTAGCCTAGTCTGTAGACCAAAAAAAAAGAGACTTTAAAAAATATAATTAGCCTATCTTCCGCATACGCAGGCTCTCAGGCGTCACCTCTAAGTATTCATCCTCTCGGATATACTCCATAGCTTCCTCTAGTGAATGTACAACTTTAGGGAATAACCTAACTGCATCATCTGATCCCGATTTACGCATGTTAGTCAATTGTTTACCCTTGATCACATTTACTTCTAAGTCCCCTTCTCTAGAATTTTCGCCTATCACCTGTCCTACATATACTTCATCACCCGGCTCTATAAAGAATTTTCCTCTGTCCTGTAATCTATTAATAGCAAAAGCCAATGCTTGGCCTTTCGCTCCTGAGACAATAGAGCCTTTTGTTCTAGCAGGTATATCTCCTTTGTAAGGTTCGTAAGCCAAAAATCTGTGAGACATAATCGCCTGACCAGAAGTAGCAGTTAGCATATTATTTCTTAGTCCTATCAGCCCTCGTGATGGCACCTCAAATTCTAAATGCTGTAGGTCCCCCTTAGGTTCCATGATTTTCATGACACCTTTTCTCTGCGTTACCATCTCTATAGCCTTACCTGCAAAGTCTTCTGGCACATCTATCACCAATATTTCTACAGGCTCACACTTTTGACCATCTATTTCTTTGAAGATGACCACAGGCTTACCCACCTGCAACTCATAGCCTTCCCTCCTCATCGTCTCTATAAGAACAGATAAATGGAGTACTCCCCTACCATATACATTAAACTTATCCTCAGTAGCCGTGTCTTCTACTCTTAATGCAAGATTCTTCTCTGTTTCCTTATATAATCTATCTCTAAGGTGTCTCGAAGTGACAAATTTTCCTTCTTTACCGAAGAATGGAGAAGTGTTGATCGTGAAGAGCATACTCATGGTCGGCTCATCTACTTTTAAGTGTGGTAGTGCTTCAGGATTCTCTAGATCAGCTATCGTATCACCTATATCAAAACCCTCTATTCCGACGATAGCACAGATATCTCCACTCCTTGCAGTATCGACTTTTATTTTTCCTAAGCCCTTAAATACAAAGAGTTCCTTTATTCGCACTTTTTTCTGAACGCCTTCTTTTTTACATAGCATCAGATCCTGCCCTACTTTCAGATCTCCTCTGAAAATTCTGCCTATCGCTATCCTTCCTGTAAACTTTGAAAAGTCTAGAGAAGTGATTTGCATTTGTGGTGTACCCTCTCTGTAAGGAGCTTCTGGAATATTATCTACAACTGCTTGTAGAAGAGGAACTATATTATCTGTCTTCTTTTCCCAGTCAAAACTCATCCATCCATATTTAGAAGAACCAAACAAGGTGACAAAATCCAACTGGTCTTCTGTTGCACCTAAGTTAAACATCAGATCAAAGACATCCCCTTGTACATCTTCTGGCTTACAGTTTTCTTTATCTACTTTATTGACCACAACTATAGGCTTCAGGCCAAGCTCTATTGCCTTACTCAATACAAATCGAGTCTGCGGCATAGGCCCTTCAAAAGCATCTACCAGTAGTAATACGCCATCAGCCATCTTGAGCACCCGCTCCACCTCACCTCCGAAATCGGCGTGACCAGGTGTATCTATAATATTAATCTTTACACCATTGAACATGGCAGCCACATTCTTAGATACGATAGTGATACCTCTTTCTCTTTCTTGATCATTATTATCTAAGATCAGTTCTCCCTTATCTTCTCGTTCGCCTAGCACATTACATTCATGAATAATCTTGTCCACCAAGGTGGTCTTACCGTGATCTACGTGAGCTATGATGGCTATATTTCTTATGGACTCCATATGGTCATTTCTTTGCCTTTATTCAAAGAAGCCGCAAATATGACTAAAATCTCAACAAGCTGCCGTTAACACCTAGATATTAAGCGAACTAAGACTATTTCATAATAGAGATGGATAATGCTGTAACTTGGCATTATTCTTTAGGTTAATTCTCCATATAAATCACATTACCATGACAGATGCGGAAATAGCAGCAAAACACGAGTTAATTCACATCAATGAAATAGCTGAAAAACTTAATATTCCTCTGGAAGAGTTAGAATTATATGGAAAGTATAAGGCCAAACTCCCGCTCCATATTATAGACCCCGAAAAGGTCGAAAAATCAAATCTTGTCTTAGTCACAGCCATTTCTCCTACACCTGCTGGAGAGGGCAAGACTACGATGACTATAGGCCTTGCTCAAGCCATGAATAGATTAGGGCATCAGACAACAGCAGTCCTAAGAGAGCCTTCCCTAGGCCCAGTCTTTGGTATCAAAGGAGGTGCTGCTGGTGGAGGCTATAGTCAAGTCCTTCCGATGGAGGAGATCAATCTTCATTTTACCGGCGACTTCTCGGCTATAGAAAAAGCTAATAACCTTCTTGCTGCTCTCATAGATAATAATATTCAGAGCAAAACAGAAAGCATCGGAATAGACCCTCGGACAGTGACCTGGAAGCGGGTAATGGATATGAATGACAGATCCCTTAGGAATATTGTAATAGGCTTGGGAGGAAGAGGATCAGGGATTCCTAGAGAAACGGGTTTTGATATCACGGCAGCTTCTGAGATAATGGCCATCTTATGTTTGTCAAAAGACCTGAGTGATCTAAAAGAACGACTAGGAAAAATCTTTGTAGGATTTAAATATGATCGCTCACCAGTCTATGCTAAAGACCTACATGCTCCAGGTGCGATGACTGCTCTACTTAAAGATGCCATTAAGCCTAATCTTGTGCAGACGATGGAAGGCACTCCTGCAATCATACATGGTGGCCCTTTTGCCAACATTGCACAGGGAACAAATTCGGTAATCGCTACTAAGATGGGTATGTCTCTGTCAGAATATGTGATAACAGAAGCAGGCTTCGGAGCGGATCTGGGGGCTGAGAAATTTCTAGATATCAAATGTGTCAGCGCTGGCCTAGCGCCTAAAGCAGTGGTCGTAGTCGCAACTATAAGAGCACTAAAATATCATGGAGGTGCAGATCTAAAAGAACTCAAGACACCTAATGCTGAAGCTGTACAAAAGGGTCTGGTCAATATGGAAAAGCATCTTGAGAATATCTATCAGTTTGGATTGCAACCTGTAGTGGCTATAAATAGATTTGTTTCAGATACCGACGAAGAAGTAGAAGTCATTAAAAAAAGATGCAATGAATTGGGTTGTCGTGTTGCTGTCTCGCAAGCATGGGAAAAAGGTGGAGAAGGCTCAGAAGAAGTTGCTAAGAATGTAATGGCAATTATAGATTCTGGAAAGAGCAACTTCAAGCCTCTTTATGACTGGGACCTTCCTGTCAAGGAAAAGATAGAAACTATAGCCACGAAAGTATATGGTGCTGCAGAAGTGGAATATTCTGTAGAAGCAAAAGCAAATCTAAGAAGGATAAAAAAATTAGGACTAGAGCACTTGCCTATTTGCATGGCCAAGACTCAAAAATCTCTGAGCGACGACCCTAAGCTCTTGGGAAGACCATCGGGCTTTACGATTACGGTCAGAGAAATAGAAATTGCAGCTGGGGCTGGTTTTCTTATTCCCATAACTGGAAAGATGATGCGTATGCCAGGACTACCTTCTATCCCTGCCGCTAATCACATGGATATCGATACTCAAGGAAATATTACCGGGCTTTTTTAGAATTAGTGTAAGAGGTGAATAATAATTCTTTTAGTAAACCAAGAGTCCGTATGGTATACCCTCAGACTATTGTCCATGTAAGAAAACATGAGAAAATTGATTTCCAGCAGAGTCCTGTATTCTTACAATATTCATTCCCAATGGTAAAGAAGCTGGAAGTTGAGTATGATTATAATGGGTAAGCTGAGTACTTAATAATTTTCCTTCGAAATTGTAATAGTTTATTTCTAATGGAAACAGAAGACTACCACTTGCAACCAAGGTGTTATCAGATATAGCTACGCTTGATTTATCTTTTTCTGGATCGAACAATGCAGATGTATTACAATAAAAATCCTCTATGCCTGGATTAGTGTAGATCACTTCATCTTTCAGCAAACAACAACTTAGATTAAAACTTGCATCACCAATAAAAAACTGATGCGGATCAAACGGAGATCTCAATGATCCTATATCTTCAATTATTTCCAACTGATGCAGACTTGTTGTAAGACGTTTCTTAGATGAGCCATCATTTAACTGTATACTATCTATGGTGCCTATTATCAACATTTGATCTCCAGATAACAAAGTGTCGCCTACTTCCAGGTCAAAATCATACAGTAACTTTTCTTCAAAATTTTCATTGTAGGTATAATATACTTTGTTGTTTTCTTCTCGATAAAAAGCAACTGGCTGAAAAGTAAAATCTGGCTCTTTTGCTTCAAACAATTGATAATATTTATACCCACCAAACTCTAATGAGTCCATGAACATATAGGTAGAGTAGTAGTTAACCCATTCATCAGTTTGCCAATTGTAATTGTCTGAAACAAGATTTGTAAGATTTACATGATGCACATGATTTATCCTATCACTTCCTTTTCATTTTGACCAGGAACTAGTGGAAAAATCTTCCGTCTTGTCTATCCTAATTTTTGTTCAGCGTAGATTGTGGAGGAGCACGGAGCTAAGCCATCTACGATGGATAATTAACACCTCCCGCTCATTCCTTTTGTCTGAAACAGGATTTATAGGATTAAAAGATTTGCATGATTCCTTCCCACACCACCTCCGCGGGCTGGCTTTCCCTCTTTGGAGGGCAATTGCTCTTTGGAGAGGGTCAGGGAGAGGACCATCACAAGCTCACTTTTGGACAATAATTTTTTGCAGAATTTATTTGCTCGCACTCACTCCTTTTCATACTGATCGTAGTACGAGTGGAAGTCTGCCTGCCGTTTGGATTATTCTTCGTTCTCGTTTGGAATAGCTTTCTCTTTGACCTCGTTCAGCGCAAATTGACGCAGAGCAATAAAATATCTATCACTACTACCTATCCCCTATCGAGACGGAAGAATTCTCCGTTACATTGCATTTCAGTCGAGTTGATAAGTGTTGTATGTAGTATATAGCAGCAAGTGTTGTCCCTACACCTCGTCCTCTTCTTCTACATCTAACTTGATCACTCTGACCATTTCTATCTTGGTTTCATCCACTTCTTCTATCTTGAAGCAATAATTGCCTAGTGTCACTTGCTCCCCTTCCTGCGGGATATCCTCAGAGGTCATAACTATATATCCAGATAAGGTTTGGTACTCCCCTTCTGGGATATCCAGCTCAGGAAACTTTTCATTGATATGATCTACCTCTAGTCTACCTGAAAAAAGATATTCGTTCTCATTGAGCTGCTGCATAACATACTCTTCTACATCGTGCTCATCTTCTATCTCTCCAAAGATTTCTTCTAGGATATCTTCTAGGGTGATAATCCCTGCTGTCCCACCAAATTCATCTACTACGCAAGCAATAGAAGAACCATCTTTGATAAATTGTGACATCAGTTCTTTGAGATTCATGACTTCAGGAACATAGAGTATATCCATGTAAGCCTTCTTTACAGACTTAGGGTCACTGAGTAATTGCTGGTGATGGACATACCCTTCTATGTTATCTACATCGCCGTCCGCAACTATGATCCTAGACAATCTGGAAGAACGAAAAGTATCTATCAGTTCAGGTATAGTAGCACCTTTATCTATCCATACTATTTCTGTTCGAGGTATCATACAATGCGCCAGATTGTTATGACTAAGTGTCAAGGCATTAGTGAGTATTTCTTTATCGATATCATCCTGATCATCACTCAGGCTATCTGCAATGTAATGCTCTAGATCTACTCTATTTAGAGCGCTGCTAGAGAGATCGTCTGGCACTTTCACAAAAGGTCTCAGCAAAAGATTAGAAAGTCCTGTCATGAAGTATGCTGGCAGTGCTAATATCTTTTTGAAAAACACCAGAGGATATGCTAGTGTGAATAAAGTGGTTGTGGGATTGAGACTACTGTAAGTTTTGGGCAAAAACTCTCCTAATACTAATACCACCAAAGTAAGAATCAAGGTATATACTAATAAGGAGACAGCACCATCTCCGAGATAAGGCTCTAGGAAATGTGCTAAGAGAATTGTCGCAAAATAGGTAAAGGCAACTAAAGCAATATTATTACCTACAAGCATGGCACCCAGAAAAGATTCTGGTTTATCATAAAACTTGGAAATTATATGACCCCGCTTAGTATTCTGCTCTTTTTTTACTGCTATTCCTAATTTGTTAGCAGAGACAAAGGCTATCTCTGACCCTGAAAAAAAAGCTGATAAAAGCAGAAAAAGAAATATTATAACTATTAATGATATCAACTGTCTAGTCTATTTTGTCTACCTAAAGATAGATATACCTTTTATATAATACGCGATAGAGACAAGACAGAACTGATAATATTCTAGCTTTGCAATTCAATGGAACCCGTCAAGACAGATATCAGAGCCATAACAGCAGAAAGCCTCCAAAAATTAATCATGGATAATGGTTGGCCAAGATATAGATATGATCAGGTGGCAGAATGGATATGGAAAAAACAAAAGACAGCCTTCTCAGAAATTAAAAACATCCCTAAAGACCTGAGAGAATTCCTAGCTCTTCATTTTGAATTTCTACCTGTACTGATTGATAAAATTCAGACAAGCAAAGATGGTACTATCAAGAGTAGGATGAAACTCCATGATGACCATCTAGTAGAATCTGTACTTATACCTGTCGTAAAAGACAATCGATATACCGTCTGTGTCTCATCACAGGTCGGTTGCAGTCTTTCATGTAGTTTTTGCGCTACAGGACAGATGAAAAGAATGAGGAATCTCACAGCTGCTGAAATCTATGACCAAATAGTCCTAGTGAATGAGCAAGCCCTCTCAAGCTATAACCACCGACTCACTAATATCGTATATATGGGCATGGGGGAACCCTTGCTTAATTATAACAATGTACTGAGAAGCGTAGAGCTTATCTCTTCAGAACAAGGTCTTGGCATGTCTCCTAAAAGGATAACAGTCAGCACAGTAGGCATAGCTAAAATGATCAGAAAACTCGCTGATGATCAGGTTAAGTTTAATCTAGCTCTCTCGCTCCACGCCGCCGATGATGCAAAGAGAAGCAGTATCATGCCCATCAATGATCAGAATAATCTTGAGTCCCTGATGGAAGCGATAAGCTACTTTCATACGTCTACTAAGAATAGAATTAGTTTCGAATATATCGCTTTCGACAATTTCAATGATAGCATAGAGGATGCAAGAAATCTTGTCAATTTATGTCGAAAATTCCCTGTCAGAGTAAATATTATAGAATACAATACTATAAGTGGCGTGGAATTTGAGAAATCAAAGGTAGACCGTCTAGATACTTTTGCTAAGTACCTGAGAGACAGAGGTGTTACAGTTACTATTAGAAAGAGTCGTGGAAAAGACATTGATGCAGCTTGCGGTCAATTAGCTAATCAGGGGTAAACCCTTATTACTAATTCTACGAACCCACTAATTTTATCATAAAGAACCATATCTGATGATTAAAGTCTCCTCAATAGCCAATTTTGTATTTCTATTCCTCTGCCTGACCTCTATCAATGCTCAAAGCAGCATAAAAGGAAAAACTATTCCTAAGGACAACAACAAAACACTAGACAAACTTTTCTCACATTACAATATCTACGAGCTAGAGATATCCAAAAAGTCAGTAAACATCAACTCTAAAAATTCTCTTTTAAAGTTAGAACTAGGGAAAACCATACACGACCTTAACTTACACCAGGACAACCTTAGTGTGAGGTACGAAAAAAAGAAAAATAGCCCTCTCTTATTGGGTGGAAGCCTTAAAAAAGGAGGGTCTGTGAGTCTTACAATCAATGATAATTTCATCTACGGTTTTATTAAAAATGGTGATTCAGAATTATATATAGAGCCGCTTTCTTATCTGATAGCTGGTGCCCCACCTAATCATTTTATTACCTACTATGCACATGATGTAAAAGAAGACAAGGAACATGTTTGTGGTGTATCAGAGACTCATAGTAAAGGAGAAGAATACTTGCCAGTCAAAACAATCAACTCTTGTAAAGTAATAGAAATAGCTATTGCCAATACCCATGATATGATTACAAAGTATGGTAGTAATGTAGCTACTGAAAATCATAATCTTGGAGTACTCAATAATGTACAGACTAACTATAGATCAGAATTTGATATCAATATAGAGTTTGATGTGGTCGCTCACTATTTCCCTACTTCTTCGTCTCAGAATCCCCTTGACCCTATCACTTCTACCGCGGACGCTGGTGTTCTTTTAGGAAATTTTAGGGATTGGGCTCGTGGCCCTGGCAATGCAGGTGGTGGTAACACAGGAGGAGCTACTGGAGGTTTTGGTGTAGATTATACTATGGCTACCCTATGGACAGATAGAGATATCTCTTTCAATGGTGGCAGTGGCGTCGTAGGACTGGCGTATACTCCGGGATGGCATCATCTTTTAGAAGATTATTCCACCTCAGCTGCCAGCCTTAATGCTATGGTTTCTCACGAAAAAGGGCATAACTTTAGTGCTAATCATGATGCATCTGGTTCTAACTTTATCATGGCGCCTTCTGTAACACTAACCCCTAACTGGTCGCCAGCTTCTAAGAGTTCTATTAATAGTAGAGTAAATGCTCAAGCATATTTGTCCAATTGCTCAAACCTAGGAGCACCTACCGCAAATTTTTTCCAATCTGCAGTAGCTGTATGTACTGGTAGTACCATAGAATTTGAAGACCAAACACAGTATGGAGAAACTAGAGACTGGGAGTTTTTCGGCGGCAGCCCTACAACCTCTGTCGAAGAAAAACAAATAGTCACTTATAATACAGCTGGTCTCTATGCAGTGAAACTAGATGGACACAATGCTGCAGGTAGTGACACCTTCTATGGCTACGTAGATATAGAAGCTGCTCCTCCTAGCCCATGTACACCTTCAGGTGGAACAGGGGGTACTGGTGGTATAACTTTAGTGGCTATCAATGGAATGAATAATGGATCTAATACTACTGGGCTGTATCATGACTATGCTTGTGATGCTGTAGCTACTCTAGATGAAAGTACTTCTTATACCCTCACCGTAGGGGTGCAAGGAGTCAGTAGACTGAGATATTTTGTAGATTATAATGATGATGGAGATTTTCAAGATGCAGGAGAAAGTTCTGGTACTTTCTCATTCTCTGGAAATGGAAACTTAAATGTAAACCTTACCACGCCTGCTGGACCAGTGCAAGAATCCTTATTGAGATTTAGAGTAACGGTGTCTACTGGTAGCATAGGAGCAGATGGATGCACAGCACCATCCACTGGCCAAGTAGAAGATTACAGTATATACTTTGATGTGCCTCAAGTATTAGGATGTACTGATCCTACTGCTTCTAACTATGATGCAACGGCTACAATAGATAATGGCACCTGTAGTTATGGATCTACAACTTGGTATTTTGATGGAGACAATGATGGCTTTGGTGATCCTAATAATTCTACCTCAGCTTCTAGCCAACCTTCAGGATATGTTGCAGATAATACGGACTGTAATGATAATGATGCTAACAATTACCCTGGCAACACAGAGGTCTGTGATGGGTCAGATAACGATTGTGATGGACAGGTAGATGAAGGGGTACAAAACACCTACTATGCAGATAACGACGGGGACGGATACGGTGACAGCAGCAACAGCACTCAAGCATGCTCGGCACCTAGTGGCTATGTCACTAATAGTTCTGACTGCGATGATAATGATGCTAACAACTACCCTGGCAATACAGAAGTCTGTGATGGGTCAGATAACGATTGTGATGGACAGGTAGATGAAGGGGTACAGAACACCTACTATGCAGATAGCGACGGGGACGGATACGGTGACAGCAGTAATTCTACTCAAGCATGCTCGGCTCCTAGTGGCTAGGTCACTAATAGTTCTGACTGAGATGATAATGATGCTAACAAATACCCTGGCAATACAGAAGTCTGTGATGGGCAAGACAATGACTGTGATGGAATGATAGATGAAAATGGCTTGAATACTTACTATGCGGATACTGATGGCGATGGCTATGGTGACAGCAGCAACAGCACTCAGGCATGTTCTACTCCTTCTGGCTATGTTTCTAACAGTACAGACTGCGATGATAATGATGCTAACAACTACCCTGGCAATACAGAGGTCTGCGATGGACAAGATAACGATTGCGATGGGCAGGTAGATGAAGGTGCTGGAAATACTTACTATGCAGATACTGATGGCGATGGCTATGGTGATAGCAACAACAGCACTCAGGCATGCTCTACTCCTTCTGGCTATGTTTCTAACAGTACAGACTGCGATGATAATGATGCTAACAACTACCCTGGCAACACAGAGGTCTGCGATGGACAAGATAACGATTGCGATGGGCAGGTAGATGAAGGTTGCTCTTCAAGTTCGACTTGTGATGGCGCTTATCTAGTCATAAATGCTATAACACAAAACAGCTATCATGCACAGATTAACCTACAATCATCAGCTAGTGTAAATAGTGCTAACGCTATTCTGTTCACAGCTGGAACAGACATAGATTTATTACCAGGTTTTGAAGTGATAGTTGGAACAGATTTCGAAGCTAGAATAGAGGCTTGTAATCCTTTCGCTCCTGCTGACCCAATTACAGCAAGTGGAGGAATAGACAATATGGGTTCGGAAATCTTACAAACATTTGGAGAGGAAGAAGAAATAAATGTTACCATCATCAACATAGATAACATTATAGAATCAGGTGGGCTGATGAAAGGTAAAGACCTCAAAGAGTTCGTAAAGAGAAGCGCAAGCAACCTTGAAAAAGGAACTTATAAAGTTATTTTCAATAATCTCGTAGAAGAGTTATCACAAGATTTATTAATTATAAAATAAACTAGGATTTAAATTTCTATTTGAATTCCAGCAGAAACCCTAAGGTCTCTAGGTCTTTCCAAAAGTTAGGATAAGATTTGGTAACGACTTTAGGGTTTTCTATTTGTATGAGTCCTCTCAATGCTAATGGAGCAAAAGCCATTGCCATTCTATGATCTTGATAAGTTTCAAAAACGGGTTCCTCCATCACTATAGTCCCACTTTGCATATAAGAGTCATCTTCCTGCTCATCTTTCGCTAGGCTAATACCCACCTTCGCCAACTCTTTTTCTAAAGCTGCCACCCTATCTGTCTCCTTTATAGATAGAGTTTTCAGCCCTTTATGTCGACAAGGAACATTCAGTCCTGCTAGTATCACTGCTATTGTCTGAGCTAGATCTGGAAAGTCTAAATAATCAACCTCTAAGAAACTAGTCGCTCCACTCTCATCCTTCTCTATTGTCAATACATTTTCCTTTACAGAACTCTTGACTCCAAATACCTTCGATAGCTGAGAGAGGACACTATCCCCCTGTCTGCTTTTATCCTCATAATGCTCAAGCTCTATCTTGCCTTCCCTTGACAAGGCTACCATCGCAAAATGATAACTAGCAGAAGACCAATCTGACTCTACTGTATATGCCGTAGCCTGATATGCTTGAGGAACAATCTTGATAAGATTATTTTTAAAAGAAGATACTACTCCATATTCCTCCATCAATCCTAAGGTCATCTCTAGATAGGGCCTAGACACTAGCTCACCCTCTAGCTCTATATGCAAGCCCTCCTTAAGGCAAGGTGCTATCATACACAAGGCTGAAATAAACTGCGAACTGATATCTGCAGCAATAGAAATTTTATTCCTTTGCTGTTTTAGAGGACCGGAAATCTTCAATGGTGGGTAGCCTTTCTTTTCTAGATACTCTATCTCAGCGCCCACTGCCCTGAGTGCCTCTACCAAGGGTCCTATCGGCCTCTGCTTCATTCTTTCAGAACCTGTCAAGGTCTTACTACCTTCTTGCAAGCAAAGAAAAGCAGTCATAAATCTGAAGGTCGTACCAGCATGATGTGCATCCAACATATCTGAACCAGAATGCAATAACTTAACTAAGGCCTGGGTATCGTCACTATCAGAGAGGTTAGAAATTTCTCTAGGATCTGCGCTCAAAGCATTGAGTATAAGTACTCTATTGGAAATACTCTTGGAGCCACCTATTCTAAGTTGGCCTGAGACTCTCCCATTAGGATGGCTTATTCTTACTGTCTCCACAACAGCTAGCTTAGGGCCATATGATAGTAAGCTCTTCTTCAGTCTTATCCCCTAGACTTAGGGCAACAGGACAGTGATGGGCAGCTTTCTCTAAGATTTTCTTTTCTGCCTCAGTGTAGGGCTTTTTAGGCATGGTAACTTCTATTTCTATTTTACCTATTCGACGTGGGTCGGAGCTCATTATTTTATTGACAGTAGCAGTGGCACCCTCCATATCTATGTCTCTAGCATTAGCAGCGATACCCATAATAGTGAGTAAGCAAGATGCGAGAGAAGTGGCAGCAAGGTCAGTGGGAGAGAAAGCCTCTCCGTTACCATGATTATCAACTGGCGCATCTGTGATAATAGTATTGCCAGATCTGAGATGGGTGGCTTCTGTTCTTAGTTTTCCTTTGTAAATTACTCTTGATGTCATAAGTTCCTTCTTATTTACTCTTCTTGTTTATTTCTATACTCCTGTTCTTTTGATCTTCGCTCTCTTTCTCTTTCTCGCTCAGCCTGCAGGAGGGTATCAGACTCGTCGTATCTCGTTATGATATCTTTTACTAGTCTATGCCTGATTACATCCTCAGCAGTAAGAAACAACTTGGCGATACCATTCAGATCGCCTAGAATATTTAGAGCTCTGTATAAGCCTGATTTCTGATTTCGTGGGAGGTCTATCTGAGAAAGGTCACCTGTGATAATACACTTAGCAGAAGGTCCGAGTCTGGTTAGAAACATTTTGATCTGTCCCGAGGTGCAATTTTGGGCTTCATCTAGAATGATAAAAGCATTATCTAATGTTCTACCTCTCATAAAGGCTAGCGGGGCTACCTCTATGGTTCTATTCTGCATAAAATAATCTAGCTTTTCACCAGGCAGCATATCGTCCAGCGCATCATACAAGGGCCGGAGGTAGGGATCTATTTTATCTTTAAGATCTCCCGGCAGAAAACCTAAGCTCTCCCCTGCCTCCACAGCAGGCCTAGTCAAAATTATTTTTTTGACCATCTTGGTCTTAAGTGCTCTCACAGCAAGTGCAACAGCCGTATAGGTCTTCCCTGTTCCTGCTGGACCTATGGCGAATACAATGTCATTATCCTCGGAAAGATGGACTAGTTTCTTTTGGTTTCTGGTGCGCGCCTTTATAGGCTTACCAGTACGACCATGAACGATCACATTATTGCCTGAATTTTTGCTACCATCATTTTCTGACTCATCTAACTCATAAGCTAGATTGCCATTCAGTACATCTTTGACCTTTTCTATGGGAAGGGTATCTTGCTTTCTGAGGATTTTGACCAGTTGCTCTATTTTGGATTTTGCTTTCTGGGTATCTTTCTTTTTCTCTCCTGCGATCTTGATATTCTCGCCTCTAGATATGATACTTAGTTCAGGAAAAGCCTTTTTGATAAGATTCAGTTTGGAGTTTTTCTCACCGAATAATTCTGCGTAATCAACTCCATTTATGGTTAGGATAATTTCACTCAATAGTTGTCAGGATATTTAGATCTATTCATTAATCATTCTCTCACCAAAAATACTAGCTTTTTATCTAACATTTGAAAATAAAGAAACCGAATGCTTGTCGGCATAAGATGTATTTGACACATTACAAATAGTCATAATAAGTTAAAAATTGATAGTAACTTGCACCTTATAATTGACTACAGAACTGAATGAAAATGCGAGCGGTTACCATAATTTCTGATTTTGGTATCAAAGATCATTACGCAGCCTTACTCAAGGCTGCTATACTAAGCCATCACTCTGAACTACAGCTTATAGATATATCTCATCAGGTAGATACTTATGATATCAGACAGGCCTCCTACTACCTCAAAGCGACCCATAAGAAATTTCCACAAGGGACCATTCATGTAGTCGCTGTAAATAATTATTACAGACAAGATTTTGAGATTATCTGTTTTGAGTATAAAGGCCAGTTTTATATAGGACCTAACAATGGTGTCTTCTCCCTTACCTTTGACTCTGTAGACGAATCTGAAATTTATAAAATAGCCTTAGATGAAGAACGACAAGATCTATTCGAACTGATAGGTCATGGTGTCGGACTTATAAGCAGAGGACTTTCTATCACAGAGGTGGGGCCACCACTTAATTATTACGAGAAAAAACTGGATGTCCAGCCAGTTATCACTTCTGATGAAATAAGAGCAACTATTATCCATATTGATAAATTCGAAAATGTCATTCTCAATGTCAATAGAGAATTTTTCGAACATTTCAGAAAGGATAGAAAAATAGAAATCTACTTTAAATTTACCAATCCAGCTACTGTAATCAGCAAAACCTATAGTGAGGTGCCAGTAGGTGATGTTGTCTGCCTTTTTAATTCTGCTAACTATCTAGAAATTGCCATCAATATGGGCAAGGCCTCTACACAGCTAGATCTGTTAAAAGACGAAACGGTTCAAATCAAATTCGTTTAGTTGGGCACAGTAATCGCACTCTTCAACAGCTAAAAATCAGTTCTTCTTCACATCCCAGTTTGTCTCCATGCCTACACAGCTGAGATGATCTGAAACAAGTAAATGACAAACTAGGAACTATTGATAATCTTAAAGGAAAAATAGATAACTGACATACTCTTATTGCAGTTGATATTTGCATCATCTTATAATTATTAAAAAAATACAATACGATGAAAATATCAATTCTATTAACTACAGCATTTTTTTTATTCAGCTTCACTTTTGCAATTGCGCAAATAGAACAAATAAACCTTGAGCAGGTGAAAGGTGAATTTAGCACTACCAGCTTAGACTTAGCAGCCGGAGATTACCAGTTTAATATCTCCAATAATAATGTTGGACATGAGGTAGGGTTTGTATTAGTACCCAAAGGAAGCTATGATCAGAAAAACCACATCAAGGATGCCTATGTAAAAGCACCCGTAGCAACTGGAAGCAAGTCTCTGACTAACGTGGTCAATCTGACACCTGGAGAATATGAGTACTTCTGTCCTCTTAATCCAACACCTAAGTACAGTCTTACGGTACATAAAGATGTAGAGCCGCTTAGATTGACACAAGTGGATGGTGCATTCAAGGTGCAGGCACTTACAGTTTCTGAAGGTTTGTATCAATTTGAGATTGCTAATGATGATGTGGATCATGAAGTAGGTTTTGTACTCGTACCGAAAGGAAAATATGACCAAAAAAATCATATTAAAGAAGCTTATGTAAAAGCTCCTGTAGCCACTGGCAGCGCAAGCAAAACCAATATTGTCAAGCTAGAGGCTGGCGAATACGAATACTTTTGCCCCCTTAATCCTACTCCAAAATATACTCTCAAAGTAGTCAACTAATTATATATTCTCAAATAAGGTAAGAGCCAAGGCCTGCAACTGCAGCCTTGGCTCTTTTATTTCTAGGATGCTCCTTTCTGCTTAGCAATAAAAAAATGAAATTTTTATTTACGCCTAAGTTAGACCCGACAAACTGTCTTTCATACCTTAGCCCCCATGATAGTCAGAATCGTAAAAATGGAGTTCCAGCCAGACAAGGTGGAAAATTTCAAAACGCTTTTCGAAAACAAAAAAGAACTAATAAGAGCTTTTCCTGGCTGCCAGCACCTAGAATTACTTCAAGGGACAGCGGCAAATGACTCTGTCTTTATGACCTACAGCTATTGGGACTCAGAAGAGGACCTTAATAACTACAGATACTCTGAGCTCTTTGCTGCAACATGGAAAGAAACTAAAATGCTCTTCTCCAAAAAAGCTGAAGCCATCAGCCTCCATAAATTACACGAACTAGCCTAATATGCCTTCAGTAAAGACACCGAATTATAAAGTAGAGATCGATAAAGACCTCGCTGAGCTCAACAAGTATCTCCATACCCAAAAAGCTTCGAGAATTTTTGTACTGGTAGATGAAAATACCAAAGAGCACTGCCTACCCGCTTTTCATGAGCACATAGACCTCGGCTATGAACTCTTAGAAGTGACCTCAGGAGAAGAAAACAAGACGCTAGCTTCCTGTGTCATGCTGTGGGATAAGCTGCTAGAGCTAAAGTGCGACAGGAATAGCATCATGATTAATCTAGGTGGTGGTGTGATAGGCGATATGGGAGGCTTTGTGGCTAGCACCTATATGCGTGGCATTAGATTTATCCAGATGCCGACCACTCTGCTTTCGCAGGTAGATGCCTCTGTAGGTGGGAAGCTAGGTGTAGATCATAAGGGCTACAAAAATATTCTTGGCCTCTTCAATGACCCCGCTTTAGTCTGGATACATACACCATTTCTACAGACCCTTCCTGAGCGAGAGCTGATGAGTGGCTTTGCTGAAGTGATAAAGCATGGACTTATACAATCTAAGTCTCTGTGGGAAACCATCAAATCTAAAAGCACAGAACTCAACGAAGAAGAATGGACCAAAGTCATCCACAACTCTGTCAAGATCAAAAACAAAATCGTCACAGAAGATCCCAAAGAGGGCGGCCTGCGTAAGATCCTCAACTTTGGGCACACCATAGGCCATGCACTAGAATCTTATTATCTCGACACTGATAAAAAACTGCTACATGGTGAGGCCATCGCCAAAGGTATGATCGTAGAAGCTTATCTCAGTTTTAAGACCAAGCGCATCTCCATTATAGAAATGGAAGAAATAAACTCCCTCCTAGAATCCACCTATAAGCTGCCTACCATCCAAGAAAACGAAATGGATGAACTCCTTACTATTATGGCTATGGACAAAAAGAACAAGGGTGGAAAGAAGCTCTTCTCGTTAATCAATGGGATAGGCGCTTGTGATTATGAAGTCGAAATCGAGAATGTGCTAATCAGGGAAGCGATGGGGTTCTAGATATAAAAAAAGCCTAGCAAATTGCTAGGCTCCATATTATTTTTAGTTGTCTCCAATAGCATGAAAACAGGTAAACTCCCAGTAATCATAGTCCGATCCAAGAGTACCATGATTTCTTGTAATCAACTTATAACTAGTTACAGATATTGAGTAATCTACCGTCATTGCATAAGTGGCAAAACTTCCATCCATAGGAGAGTCCTCTGTTATTACCTCTTCTGAAACCAGCTCACCTTCCGCAAAAAACTGAACTGAACTACGGTCTTCAAATTTTATAGGTTGGATTCCTTTAACCTAGCTAGCGGAACAGCGATATACTGCTTCCCATTGTAATCACTCACGACAAAGAGGTTATTCCGATTTCAGAATAGTAGATATTCTTTAAACCACCTTTTCTTTAATTCAATGCCTTTTTTCAAAACAACTCACCCACTACTACCCTACTATCCACCACCTCAGTGCTATACTGATTTTCTTCCAATGGGTAATTTGTGATCATGGTATTAAAGACCATTTTTTTAGTCTTTGTCGCAGACTGAAAAAGAGCTTTTCGCTTTCTGATGGTTTCGGCATAGCTCTTAGTGAATTCATAGTTAGTACTGTAATACTTACATTCACAAATATTGATAGTGTTATCAGCACGATCCAGTAAGAGATCTATCTGAAAGCCATTCTTCCCCCTCTTCCCCTCTTGCCGGTAACTTGCAACTTCAGTATAGACAGCAGAGATTCCTAAGGCTTTTTTGATTTCTTCCACATGCCTTAGACATAGATTCTCAAAAGCATAACCTTTCCATATCTTATAGGTCTGCTTAGCTGATAGCTGTTGCCAGAGTCCTTTAGTGAGTTTTCTATTCTTGCTCATAAATCGATGGTAGAAAATACAATACTCATCTATCAGCCTATAGATAGCACCTCTTTTCTTCTTACCATATGGCAACTGCTCTTCCACAAAACCTGACAACAGTAAGTCATTCATTACTCTCGTAAAAGGGCCTCCTGCTCCCACTTTAGATTTATTAATCAGTTCTTTTCGTGAGAGCCCCTGCCTGCTCAGCGCCAAGGCCTGCACCATAGCTTCATGATCTCCAGCATTTTCGTATAGTGCTTTGAAAAGATTTTCATACTCATTGTATAACAGGCCAGCTGCAGAAAAGCACAGTTGTTCTATAGCTACTGTAGGGCTTTGTCCTTTTTTAATTGCATTAAGGTAGAAGGGCACACCGCCGCATATCATATAGAGTTCTACGATGGCATTATCAGTCAGCTTGATACTCTTACTTGCAAGAAATTGCTTAGTCTCCTTTAGTGTGAAAGGTTGCAAATTTATTTTTGCGGTTATCCTATTATGTAACCCTCCTTTATCATTGTACACCTTGCTGGTTATCCACGAGGTAGAAGAGCCACAGACGACGAGTATGTAGTTCTTAGTTTTACTCAGGTAATCGTTCCAGAAATGTGCTAGGACTTGCAGAAAGTTGGATTTTGGAGTCGCAAGCCAAGGCACTTCGTCCAAAAAAATAACTCGTTTCTTCTTTGATTTTTTCTTTTCCAAATAGTACTTCAGTAATATAAGGGCCTCTTGCCACCCCCTAGGCATCCCTATGGTACGCTGCTTTGTGTAGTAAGCAAGCTTATCCATAAAATGAACTAACTGCTCCTCCAGGCTACCATCTTTTATGCCCGTCATGCTAAAGACCATATGGTTCTCATACACAGCATCTACTAAGAAAGTCTTCCCTATCCTTCTCCTGCCTGTCACCCCTACAAATTCTGAATGGCCTGATACTAGAAGCTCTTTGAGTAACTTCTCTTCTTTGTCTCTACCATATACCTTCATTCTATACTTGTATTTATCTCACAAATTTATATACATAAGTACAAATATATAATTCATACTTGTATTTATATATACATTTTTAACACTTAAATACAATTATAAATTACAATAATCTAACAAATACAAGGCTTTTGGGATTTTAAACTTACAAAAATGAATTTATTTTTTATCTATTAAATAAAAAAAAGACCCTGATTCACATCAGAGTCTCTTCTCAATTTACCTTCATCTGAAGATATTATTCTTCTAGTTCTTGTTGTAGGCCCGAAAAGCCAATAGGGTTCATTCCCATCTTCTCTGGCACATCATCATCAAAGTCTTCCCACTCTATCACTTCCTTCAGAAAGGTCTCTGTGTATCTCAATATATGCACAGGCTTTAATTCTTCAGGTCTTAGAATTTCTAAGGTCATAGGGGGCTTAGGCTGACCATAGCCTTCTATAAATGGATACATGATCATAATCATCACCTTACCATTAAAGAGCTGCTGAAAAATAAGTGCCCCATTAGATTTGATAAAAGGACGCTTAGATTTATTACCTGGTAATCTTTCTGCTATGCCGCTTACTTCCGTTCCTAAAGACAAATTGACAACTTCTAGATTTTCTATGTCATCCTTTATATCTACATAGGCACTTAACTTCGTCTTCTTTATAATCTTATTGAGATTATCGACGATCATAGTCTTCAGACCTTCTGACCAGTCCGTTCTATAGTTATGTGTATTCTTCAAGATAGACTTATACTTGCCTACTTTGTCCTTGATCTTAGAGTAATCCATTTTCTTATCCGCCATTAGTATTTCATTAGTTTTTCAATTGCTGCTTGTAATCTGAAACTGGCTAGAAATTCCTTTTCCAGCTCTTTATTAAAGGGCACTGGTGTATCTAGACTAGCCACTCTAATTACTGGACCATCAAGATTTTCGAAAAGATGCTCAGATATGTATGCTGATATCTCTCCACCTATCCCTCCAAACAAAGTATCCTCATGTAAGACTATAACCTTGCTTGTCTTCTTAACAGTATCATTAATAATGCCATAATCTAATGGCTGTAAAGATCGAAGATCTATTATGTCAGCCGCTATACCCATTTCTTCAGTGAGGTCTTTTGCCCAGTGCACCCCCATACCATAAGTAATGATAGAGATTGCAGTCCCAGCTGCTACCCTCGCACCTTTTCCTATCTCAGTTGTGTAATAGCCTTCGGGTACTGTTTCAGTCAATGTTCTATACATACCCTTATGCTCAAAAAACATCACAGGGTTAGGATCTTCTAGGGAAGCCAACAATAAGCCCTTAGCATCAGTAGGGTTAGAGGGATAGACTATCTTAAGACCTGGTGTATGAGCAAACCATGCTTCATTAGTCTGAGAATGGAAAGGTCCAGCACCTACTCCACCACCACAAGGCATCCTGATGACCACATCTGCCGCATGGCCCCAGCGATAATGAATCTTTGCTAGATTATTGATTATCTGATTGAAACCACAAGTCACGAAATCTGCAAATTGCATCTCTACCATAGCCTTATAACCTTTCATACTCAGCCCCAGTCCGATACCCACTATCGCACTTTCGCATAGTGGCGTATTCCTTACCCTTTCAGTCCCATACTTTTCAGTAAATCCATCTGTTATCTTAAATACTCCTCCATAGTCCGCTATATCTTGCCCCATGAGGACCAGCTTATCCCATTTCTGCATGGCTATATCCAGCGCATCAGAGACCGCATCTATATATCGCAAGTCTTTCTTCACAGTAGATGGAGCAACTGCTTGAAAGCTGTAAGGGGCATAAATCTCCACCTGCTCTTTTGTCGTATCCACGGTCAGCTCCTCAGAGGCATAAGCAATATCCAACTGTTCCTTTACTTCCACTTTCAGCTTTTCTTTCAGAGCACTTACTTCAGTATCATCTAGATAGCCACTATCTATAAGGAAATTTTTGTAGTTCTCTATCGGATCTTTCTCTGCCCAACTAGCCATCAAATCTTCAGGAACATACTTTGTACCTGAAGCTTCCTCATGCCCTCTCATTCTGAAAGTATCACATTCTATAAGAATGGGCTCTGGCTTCTTTCTTATCTGCTTCGCAATTTTCGTGACAGTATTATAGACCTCTAGTACATTATTACCATCTAGTCTATAACTCTTCATACCATAGCCGACACCTCTATCAGAAAGATGAGCACAACGATACTGCTCACTGACTGGTGTCGAGAGGCCATAGCCATTATTCTCTATAACAAAAATGACTGGCAACTGCCATACAGCTGCGACATTAAGGGCTTCATGAAATTCTCCTTCACTTGTCCCTCCCTCGCCCGTAAAAGCAATTGCAATTTTTTGCTCCCCTGCCAGCTTATGAGCCATAGCTATACCACTCGCAAGGGAAAGCTGCGGACCTAAGTGAGAAATCATCCCCCAGATATTATACTCCTTAGTGCCAAAATGAAAAGATCTGTCACGTCCCTGAGAAAAACCAGCAGGCTTGCCTTGCCACTGTGCAAACAATCTACTGAGAGGCACCCCACGAGTCGTAAAGACACCTAAGTTTCTATGCATAGGAAATATCCATTCTTCATCATCTAAGACACTAGTGCAACCGACTGAAATGGCTTCTTGGCCTATACCAGAAAACCATTTCCCTATCTTTCCCTGACGCAATAAGGAGAGCATCTTCTCCTCTATAATCCTAGGCCTGAGCATAGCCTCATAGAGCTCCAGCTGTTTTTTCTTAGTAAGACCTTGAGAGTCATATATAATGGGGCTGGAATCTACGGTATTAGCTGACATATACTCTTATGAAATTATAGCAAATATGAAAAAAAAGTACTCATATATAAACGCTGTCATCTATAATTAACCAATATGCAATTTCCTAAGACCTTTTAAGCCAGTATTATCAAGAAGCAACCATAATATGAGCTCATGACAATAAGGCTCTGAGCACTGGTAATGACCGCAACTCTTGAAAACCCTCTATATGAATACTATAAAAATCCATGAGCAAATCCAACAAGCTATTCTTATCATCACGACTGAGCATATAATGACTTGGTGCTTCCATAAGCTTATGCAACTGCAGACTGATATCTGCATTCTGAACAGAAGAATGCTCTAGTTCATCTTGGATAAACTGTCCCGTCTGGAGATCAAAAAATCTATTGTCAGCAGAGTGGTTGTTTAAAATCTGAAAACCTAAAAATCTACTCAGCTCTATAGTCATCCTTATGGGTAAATTATGAAGAGTGGATTCCCCCTTATCTAAGGCCAGAAGGGTCTTCCTCATATAGGAATATAGAGGAAGGTTGGCTTCCTTCTCTTTGATACTAGACCTGAGAAGATCTATAAAAAAAGTCCCGATAGAAGATCGTATCACCTCTTTGTCTAGCGAGTCATATCGAACTGCATAACTCGCTTCTTTTATTCTTGCCAGACCATCATTTTTGTAAGCAACTAGCTCTATGATATTCATCGGGTGATAGACATTTGTCATTTTAGACTTGGCTTTGCGGACACCACTGACTATATAGGAACCCAGTCCTTTTTCTTGGGTATAGATATCTAGAATGAGACTGGTCTCAGAATATTTTAAACTCCTAAATACTATTCCCTCAGCCTTATAAGTTTTAGACATTTAACATATTTGATTTATATCTAAAACTCCCACCCTTTTATTGGTTCTTGCTTGTACTTTCTTTTAGTTTCGATTCTTTGTTTTTGGCGTTCCCAGATAAGATTGGCGAAGGTGATGTGGACTGGAAATATGCTGACTTCCATTGCCTCTTTGATTCTTTTTTGCTCTACATCCAACCTGTACAGATAACTCATCAGCAAATCAGGATCAGCTCTCAGCAATCTCTCGACTCTGTCAGCGATGTGCATAATCATGTCTTTATCAGCAAGTTCTAAAGGAATCTCTACTCCCAAGTCTTGTGATACTAGCCGCGCTATTTCTTTTTCGTCACTGATACATTAAGAGTTTAAACTTATAAATAAGGCTTTCGTCCATAGAATGTCCCAAAGTTATTACTAAAATCAAATCAATTCATATTTTTGAGTATACCTCATACTAATCAAAGAAAAGATGGAAGAACAAGAACAAGTAGATTTTTCAAATGAATCAGTGATCTCTGATCAATCCTTATCAGAAACATTAAGCCTCACTAACATTCAAAAGTATGGCCAGGACTTTATGGACTGGGCCGTAATTTTTCTGCCTAAACTTATCCTTGCTAGCCTCATTCTTTGGATAGGATTTAAAATCGCCAATAAAGTCAGTAAGTTATTAGGCGCTGGCATAGAAAAAGCCAAACTCGACTTAGAGATAACAGAATTTCTAAAGTCTATCATCTCTACCGTCCTGAAGGTAATCGTCATAGCAGTAGCTGCTAGTGTGATAGGAATCAAGATGACTGCTCTATTAGGTCTGCTAGGAGCGGCTGTTTTTGCAATCGGAATGGCATTACAAGGCTTTATGGGTAACTTTGCTTCAGGTCTGACTATCTTGTTTCTCAAGCCTTATAAAGTCGGTGACTGGGTCTCAGTCAATGAAAGCTTCGGTAGAGTGAAAAACATTCAGATTTTCAATACCACCCTAGAAACACCTAACGACAAAACACTAATTATTCCTAATGGGCAGATAACCGATAATGTCATCACTAATTTCAGTACCATCGGAGACATAAGACTAGAATTAAGTGTCTCTATGCCTTATGCAGAAAGCTTTCCTAGAGTCAAAGAAATTATTACATCCGCACTCAAACAAAGCAAATACATAATCTGGGACAAGGAACCTCTCATAGGAATCGAAACCTATGATAGTCATAATATCCAGTTAGCGATAAGACCTTATATCAATCCGAATGATTACTGGGATGCAACTTTTGAAATCTATGGCCTGGTAAAAAAAGAATTTTCTGCTAATGATGTCAAGGCTGCATATTCCGAGGGAGTAGAGCTAGGACCTATCGGTGCATAGTCGTTGACTGTTGCAGAGCATACAACTCTTCTATCATTTTTCTGTCATTGCTCAAGCGAGGCAATTTATGTTGTCCTCCGAATTTGCCTTTCCTTCTATACCAGCGCTCAATAGTGCCTGGAGAAAGCATAGATACTCTTAAGTTAGTCAATGCAATATCCTTGTATCGCTTAGCATCATAATCCGAATTGATTCTTCTTAGGGTGGCATCTAAATCTTTTTCAAAAGCTACTAGATTTTCTGGTTGCTCTATAAATTCTATAGCCCACTCATGCCCACCCTTGGAAGCCACATCCATAAAAATAGGTCCCACAGAATAATCTCTTATAACCGCGTCATGTCGAGCAACTACCTCAGCGATAGCCATATCAGCATTAGCCACCATCAGCTCCTCCCCGAAGACATTAATATACTGCTGCGTCCTACCCACTATATTAATTTTATAAGGAGAGACACTTACAAACTCTACGATATCTCCTAGTACATACCTATACAGCCCAGACGAATTAGTAATGACAATAGCATAACGCTTACCTTCCTCCACCTCACTCATCTGAACGACTTCGCTTACTTCAGACAGGTCATCCCTCAGGGCTGACATGGGAATAAACTCATAAAAGATCTGATGGTCACAGAGCAAAAGCATACCTACCTCATCCTTTTTATCCTGCACTGCAAAATAACCTTCAGACGCATTGTACACTTCTCGGTAGATGACTTTTTCAGAAGGCAAATATTTTTTGAATTCTTCACGATAAGGCTGAAACCCCACCCCTCCATGTAAATAAGTTTTTAAGTCTGGCCAGATCTCAGAAATATTTGCTGCACCAGTTTGCTTCAGCATTTCTTTGAACAGGACCATCGTCCAGGTAGGGACACCTCCCATGACAGTCACTCTTTCGCTGACGACCACTTCAGCTATCCGCCTTATCTTCTCATCCCAATCATCTATCAGAGCAATCTCAAAAGAAGGAGTAGAAAAGCCTCTTCCTATTCTAGGAAAATTCTTGAGCATGATAGCAGAAATGTCTCCTACCGCTATCCCATTGTCCAGCCTCTTAAGACTGCCTCCCATAATAAGATTCTTGTCCTTAAATAGCTTAGCCGTCTGGTCTTCATTATATATCAGAGATGCTGTCGTCCAGGTACATTTAAGATGTCCTTTGAGAAGGTAATTATCAGTGACGGGAATATATTTACTTCTGTCATTTGTAGTGCCAGAAGATTTAGAAAACCATCTTACATGCTCGGTAACCAATACCTTATCTTTGCCATCCATCATGAGTTCTATCTCAGGAAAAATATCTTCATAGGAAACTAGAGGTACGGCCTCTCTGAAAGTAGAGTAGTCCACAATTTTAGAAAAGCCATATCGCTTACCATAAGAAGATACTTTCTGTCTATCCATGATCTCAGCAAGCAAGCGATCTTGGTACTTCTGAGGCTGTCGGACTACCTCTTCTATCCTTCGCTGCCTGTAGCGAAAATATTGTCGTAAAGTAAAATCCATGAATGCAGACATAGGAAGAAAGCTTATGGAACAAAGATAAGAAATGGCCTATCATGCAATAAAAATCAAGACGGTTCTACAGTTAATTTCTACTTAGCTGCACTTAATAGCCCTTCATCAGCACTAAATAATATCTCTCCACACATCGTTAGATTATATTATACTTTTGTATCAAGTATTTTAATCCATAATCCAAAAAAGGTATCCTTAATGTCTAAGTCAACTAAAGAAAAAACACCAAAAGGAGCTAAGCCAGAGATATCTAAGCTTGCTACATTGACTAAATGGCTATGGACACTATTGATTATAGGCTTACTCATGGTCTCAGCCATCTTTATACTGGTCTCCTATACCAGAATGCCTGACACAGAAGAACTAGAAAATCCGAATTATGAATACGCCAGCCTTATCTTAGGCGACGATGGCCGAGAGCTAGGCAAGTACTTTTCCAAAAATAGAGAAGGTGTTCTCTACGAAGAATTAAATTCTAATATTGTTAATGCTTTAATAGCGACTGAAGATGAAAGATTTCACAAGCATAGCGGCATAGATGCTAAAGGCACTATCCGTGCAGTGGTGTTTATGGGAAAAAATGGTGGAGCTAGTACTATTACCCAGCAATTAGCGAAGCAATTCTTTACAAAAAAATCCAGATCATTTATTAAGAGAATATGGCAAAAACTTAAGGAGTGGGTCATTGCCATACAGTTCGAAAAGAGATATACGAAAGAAGAAATTCTAGCCATGTATCTCAATAAATTTGAGTTTACCTATAGTGCGCACGGCATCAGCTCTGCGGCAAAAACTTACTTTGGAAAGGATCAAAAGAAACTAAGCATAGATGAAGCAGCCATCCTAGTAGGTATGCTTAAGAACCCCTACTACTATAACCCCAAAAGGAATCCAGAAAATGCCGCAAAGCGCCGTAACGTCGTACTAAAACAGATGGTAAGAAGTAATTATCTTACTGACGAAAAGTATGAGCAGCTGAGAAGCCTGCCCATAGATATGACTAATTTCAAGAGATCAGTACATTATGAAGGTACTGCTCCTTACTTCCGCGAAACAGTCAAAAAACATATCAAGAAACTCAATCTAAAAAAACCTGATGGGACTAAATATAATATAGATGAAGATGGACTAAAGATCTTTACAACAATAAATCTAGACATGCAAAAACATGCTGAGGAAGCAATGTTTGAACACATGACTGTACTCCAAGGTCGTTATGATCAGACCTGGAAAAACAAAGACCCGTGGAGCTACAAAGCAGATGCTCAACAAGAAAAACAGCGCAAGGATTTTCTCAATAAAGCTGTACGCCAGTCAGAGCGCTATGTTAATATGAAGAATAAAATGATGTCTGGTGTCTATGATAAGATCATGACTAAATTTCCAGATGCTAGGTTATGGGATGCTGACATTACCAGAATGCTGGAGGAACAAAAGAAACCTGGCCATCTTAAAAAATTACTCAAGACAGATTACATCAGTAAGAAACAAGCCAATACTTATAAAAAAATTATGGCTGATGGCTTATGGAAAGAACTACTAAGCACTAGAAGAGAATTAGAAAAAAAGGCGAAAAAATTCTTCAACCTGAAAACCAAAATGAAAATCTTCGCCTATAATAAAGAAGGTGAAAAAGAAGTAGTCATGTCCCCTATGGACTCTATTAAGTACCACCATAAGTTGATGCAGTTAGGTTCGGTTTCTCTAGATCCTAGAACTGGGCACATAAAAACCTGGGTAGGAGGAATAGGTAACAAATATTTTAAATACGACCACGTAGAAGCTAATAGACAAGTGGGCTCTACTTTCAAGCCTCTGGTATACGCAACTGCTATCTCTCAAGATGGAAAATCACCCTGCTATAAAATTCAGGATATCCAACATGAGATTCCTGCTGGCGACCCCCATTTCAAACTACTCGAAACCTGGGCTCCAGCTAACTCTGATAATAAATTCTCAGGTACCTGGTGGACACTTAAAGATGGACTGAAAAAATCTAAAAATTCCATCTCCATAGGTCTGCTAAAGGAGATGGGTAGTGTAGAACCCATAAGAGATCTAGCGGCTAGTCTGGGCATAGAGAAAAAGAAAATTCCTTCCGCTCCTGCTATCATCCTAGGTGCTGCTCAAGTCAACGTACTAGAAATGGCAGGCGCTTATGGCACCTTTGCTAATTATGGTGTCTATAATGAACCGACCTTCATAACTAAGATAGAAGACAAGGAAGGCAGAGTTATCTACAGCTCTATTCCTAAGCAAAGAAGAGTACTCTCTGAAAAGTATAATGAGGTCATGGTGGACCTACTTCAGTATGCATCAAGTAACTTCACTTCACAATTATCTAATGCGCACTGGGGTGGAAAGACCGGTACTACTAATGATTACGTAGATGGCTGGTTTATGGGTATCTCTCCAGAACTGGTTGTAGGAACTTGGGTAGGTGGAGAATATAATTGGATAAGATTCCTCAGTATTTCACAAGGCGCAGGAGGCGTAATGGCAAGACCCTATTTCCTTAAGCTTATGAAAAGACTAGAAGCAGATCCTGACATCAGAATCAATAAGGATGCTTACTTCCAAATACCGGATGGAGATAGGATAGCCACAGATTGTAGTAAGTATGAGCAAAAGACCTTTCATAAAGACGAAGTGGACAAAGCCAAGAAAGTCAAGGTTTTCAATGATGACTGGGAGAACGAATTTGAAGGTAATTGATAAACTGTCGGTGTTAATCTTAATTAGGCTACACTAAGCATTTTCACCACACTTTGCTATCTTGGGCTCTTCATTACTGGAATGGAAGAACCTAAGAAATACAAGTTTTTACCGTGGATAGTCTATCCTCTATGGGTATTATTGCTCATAGGTCTGATCATTCCAGCACGCTTTATCCTCTCTACAATTAACGATGACCTCCCTTCTTTTGAGGATTTAGAAAATCCCCAATATGATGAAGCCAGCATTATATATGATATAAATGGGGAGTCTTTTGGTAAATATTATGTTGAAAACAGGGAGAATGTGCAGTATAAAGACCTCTCCCCTCTGATAGTTAATTCCTTACTAGCTACAGAAGATATAAGATTCTACAAGCATTCTGGTATAGACTTAAGAGCACTCTTCAGAGTGGCCTTTAAGACAGTTCTCCTCAAGAAAGAAAGCTCAGGAGGAGGGAGTACGATTTCTCAGCAATTGGCCAAGCTACTTTTCAAAAGACCCAGCCTTGCCAATAAATCCAAAGTAGAAAGAGCTATGGTCCTCCTAAGGACCAAAGTCGCAGAATGGATTACAGCTGTGAGACTAGAGAAAAGTTATACCAAAGAGGAAGTAATGACCATGTACCTCAATAAATTTGAGTTTATCAATGGCGCACATGGGATCCAAGCAGCTGCCCAAACCTATTTTGGTAAAAACCAAGAAGATGTAGATGTTCAAGAGGCTGCCCTCCTAGTAGGAATGCTTAAAAATCCATCCCTCTACAACCCACTCAGATTCCAGACTAATGCCCAGCAGAGAAGAGATGTCGTTATCCAACAATTAGAAAAACACTTTAGCGTAGATGGTCTAGGAGTGGATACGATCTATGGAAAGCCTATAGATATGTCAAACTTCGAAAGAGAAGCCCACGACACAGGTCCTGCACCCTACTTTAGATCGGAACTAACTAAATGGCTAAGAAATCTTTTCACGAAAGAAAATATTACAAAAGCAGATGGTAGTGCTTATAATATATACACTGATGGTCTGAAGATATACACCACCATAGATCTCAACTATCAAAAGCATGCAGAGGCAGCTGTCAAAAATCATATGGAATGGCTCCAAGAAAAGTACTGGACAGTATGGAAAAACTCAGACCCATGGACATATGAGGCAGATAGCCTGCAATTAATTATTAGGAAAAATGTCCTCAACAGAAAACTAAAAGAAACAGAAAGGTATGTGGCACTGCACAATAGTTACCTAGGTGAAATCAAGAACAAAGCACAAAAAAAATACAACAATATCTCCCTTAGTGAAAATGTCATCAAGACCCTGATAGATATAGAAAAAAGGAGAAGAAGCTGGTCAGGATCAGAAGCCGAAGGGAAAATCAAAAAAGGCAGTAGAAAATCCTACGAGAAATTAATGAACGATAGTGACTTGTGGAGTGAAATAAAAACAAGCTATAGTGATCTACAAACTGCCTTTGAAGATACCTTTAAGGAGAAGCGAGACATGCAGGTCTTTGCATACAACGAAGAGGGCTATAAAGAAGTGAAGATGAGTCCTTATGATTCTGTACGCTATCACAACCAACATCTCCAAGCAAGCCTCCTTGCTGTGCACCCGCAGACAGGCCACATCAAAGCCTGGGTGGGCGGAGCAGGCTTTAGTCACTTTAAGTATGACCATGTCAACTCTAGAAGACAAGTCGGCTCCACTATCAAGCCCTTTGTATATGCCACTGCAATCAGCCTTATGGGCCTATCTCCTTGTCAAGAATATGATGACATACAGTACACTATTGCACCAGGAGATGCTAACTTCCTCGTAGATGAAGAATGGTCTCCAAGTAATGCCAACGAAAAATTCACAGGCAATCCTTATAACCTATACCAAGGTCTACTCTACTCTAAAAATTCCATCACCATAAGGCTAGTAAAAGAGATGGGTAACGTAGATGTTATCTTAGAGATGCTGGACAATGCTGGTATAAACAAAGATGCAAAGCATGCAGACGGCAGTCGTGTGGTACCTCGTGTTCCAGCCATCAGTCTAGGCGCTGTAGATCTAACCCTACACGAAATGGCAGGTGCCTATACCACCTTCGCTAACAATGGTAGATACACAGAACCTATCTTCATTTCTAAAATTGAAGACAAGTCAGGAAAGGTTATATACACTGGGATTCCTGAAAGCAAGCAAGCCATCAATCCACTTTATAATGGAGTAATGGTAGACATGCTAAAAAACAATGTAGGTGGTGGATTTCAGCTAGGAGTAAAAACAGAATTAGGTGGTAAGACTGGTACCACTAATGACTATGCTGACGGATGGTTTATGTCAGTAGCTCCAGATCTGGTGACAGGTGTATGGACAGGAGGAGACGATAAATGGATACGGTTCAAGAGCCTGGAAAATGGTCAAGGTTTTGTGATGGCAAGACCTATCGTACAGAAATTTTTACAAGCTATAGAAGCAGACTCGCTGGCAAATTTTAATACTGAAGCAAAGTTTCCTACACCACCTATTGGCTACTTGGACCTAGTAGATTGTGACAAGTACAAGCAGAAATCTGTAGAGGAAGAACAAACAGATGTAAATCTAAACAAGCGAGCGGACGACTTTGATAATGAGTTTGATGAGTTTGAGGAAGAATTTGATGACTTCGATTTAGATGAAGATACTGAAGCGCTGGAAGAAAACCTAAATGCCGATAGCCCTAACGAATCAGGTAATGGGCAAGATAGAGAAGAGGTGGAGAATAGCGAGGAAGAGTTTGAAGAAGAGGAATTTGAAGATGAGTTTGGGACAGAAGAAGTAGTTAAGCCTGCTGCTGATACTCTCAAAAAGAGTTTAGATCTGATGAAAGAGAAACTTAAAAAAGCCCTAGAAAAACAAGATTCTGTGGGAGGAAACGGAAATAATTAAACGAGCAAAAAATGGGATTACTAGAAGGAAAAACTGCTTTGATAACTGGTGGGAGCAGAGGTATAGGGAAGGGAATAGTAGAAAGATTTATCGCGGAAGGGGCTTCAGTTGCTTTCACCTACAGGTCTTCTGCAGAAAAGGCTAATGCGATCATCGCCGCCTTAGATGCTGGAGATAGACTACAAGCTTTCAAGTCTGACGCAAGCAGTTTTTCAGATACCGAAGCACTTGTCAAGGCCGTCTTAGAAGCTTATGGCAAAGTGGATATCCTCATTAACAATGCTGGTATTACCAAAGACAACCTTATGCTTAGAATGGCAGAAGATCAGTGGGATGATGTCATAGAAGTCAATCTAAAATCTGTCTTCAATCTCACAAAGCATATGCTCAAGCCCATGCTCAAAAACAAAGGCGGTTCTATAATCAATATGTCTTCTGTAGTAGGCGTTTTTGGAAATGCAGGACAGGCCAACTACTCCGCTTCTAAAGCAGGTATCATAGGCTTCACTAAATCTATTGCGAAAGAAGTCGGCTCCAGAAATATCAGATGCAATGCCATCGCACCAGGCTTTATTGCCACAGAGATGACTGAGGAACTAGACGAAAAAGTAAAGGAAAACTACATATCTAATATCCCACTAAAGCGCTTCGGGTCTGTAAAAGACATCGCTGATGCCTGTGTATACCTAGGCTCAGACCTATCTACTTATGTTTCAGGACAAGTACTAAGTGTCTGCGGTGCTATGAATACTTGATAAATACGCTTTCTAGAAAGATAAATGAGTAGACAGTTTAATAGGTTCTCTTCATTTCCACCCTGACATTCTTTAGCAATAGAAACTTGGAATTAGTACTTTTAAGCAAAGCTATAGAATGAATATCAAGATTATTACCATCGCCTTCTTTTTGCTCTCACTAACTGCTTGCAATAATAAGGTCCAGACGCTTGCACTAGACTCTCTTCCCACCATAGCTACTCAGCAAGAAAGCCCTGGATATGAGAGACCTTGTCTAGATGCTAATAATTATGCCCCTGACGAATATTCTGAAGAAAGAACAGTACGGGTCAATGTACATTTTATGACTAACCCAGAAGAGACCGCAAACTTCACCCTAGAAGATGGCAAAACCTTCGTCAGACATGTTATCAATAATGCCAATGACAGACTGGGAAAGAATAAAAAAATGAATCTTCCCGTAGGTAATACCACTCCTGTTTTAGACCCCACTTTTAGATACAAAGTAGTAGGTACTAAACCAGGAGACGATGGCTATTACTATCATAAAGATGAAGAGCACTATTACTTCATGAACAAAGGCAAAAAGAAAAACAATTATAAGAAAGCAGTCATAAAAAAATATGCAATCTCTGATGATACGATCCTAAACATCTTTGTGATCTCTCATCCACAAGACAGCCTGAAGTCTAAATCATACAAAGCCACTGGGACTGGTATCGCCCTAGGAACCTCTCTAAAAATTTCAGGCTTCTATTCGCACAGGCATAACAAGCCGCATAATTTCGGCACACTTTTAAATCACGAGATAGGGCATGTCTTAGGCCTAGCTCATTCCTGGACAAAATATGATGGCTGTGATGATACGCCTGTCCACCCTAACTGCTGGGACCCCAACTCTGGACCACCTTGCGATGGCACTTATTCTAATAATGTGATGGACTACAACAGATCCCAGATGGCCTATACTCCCTGCCAGTTAGGAAAAATCCACAAGGGATTTAACCGTCTTGGATCTAAAACGAGACCTCTGGTATATGACGATTGGTGTAAACCTATTTCTAATCGACCAATTATTATTACATCCAGCATAGACTGGAAAGGAGACAGAGATATCAGAAGAGATATCATTGTCAAGGCTGGAGGCAGGTTAGACTTGCACTGCAGACTTTCTTTGGCAGCAGGAAGAAAGATAATAGTAGAGCAAGGTGGAGAGCTGCACCTTCATAGTTATGCCACCCTTCATAATAGCTGTGGTGACCAGTGGGGAGGGATAGAAGTTCTCACTAAAAAAGACCTGACGAAACAACTATACATCTATGGCACACCGACTATAACCGATGTCATAGGAACATCCATTACTAATTCTTCTCCATAATAGTGTAAGCTGTCGTACACTTTCTGCCGGCATGTAGAGACTTTGTAACAAAATGTAGAAGTGCTGTAGGGAAAAACCCTTTCATGCATGCAAAGAATGCACGCATATTCGTGGTAGGAAAAATTTAAAGGGTGTTTTAACAAACAAAAAAAAAGAGTCTTCAAAAAGTTGAAGGCTCTTTTCTTATTTCAAAAGCCATGCTAACCTTCATCGCATAATTACTAATGCAAATTAGACGACATTTTTTCTAGAAAGTCCCATCATTATACAAAGCTGTCCATCCATCTCATGCTCGCTCTACTTTTCATCTTCAGTCAGCTCAAATCCATCTATGATACCTTTCTTTACAACTGGTATGCCATCCCTCATCCACAAGGGCATCTTTTTATCCAGCAGATAATGATCAAAGAATTGCTCCATCCGTCTATTAAAATCTATTCTATTCTGCTTCTTCACTGGCCAGTGAGGCTCGTCATTATAATTCAGCAGCCAGGCAGGTTTTCCTAATCTTCTGAGCCCTACAAAATATTCTATCCCTTGGTACCAGGGAACAGCGCCATCTTTGTCATTATGTAAAATGAGCACAGGCGTCTCTACTTTGTCCAACTGGAAGATGGGAGAATTGTACAGATAGAGGTCAGGTCTTTCCCACAGAGTAGCCCCTATCCTACTTTGAGTTCTTTCGTACTGAAACATTCTACTCCTTCCACTTCCCCATCTTATACCCCCATAAGCACTTACCATATTGACTACAGGAGCACCTGATTCTGCACATTTAAATCTATCCGTCTTAGTAAGAAGATAGGCTATCTGATATCCGCCCCAGCTATGGCCTTGTAGAGCCATATTAGCTTCATCTATATAACCTTCATCCACAAGAGCATCTACACTAGCCATCACCGCGTCGTAACAACTTTCTCCTGGATACCCATCCTTGTAATGTATGTCAGGATTAAAAATCACATATCCTCTATTAGTATAATAAGTATAGTTAATTGTGGATCTGTGTGCATAAGGTGCTCTATGCCTATGGAGTCTATCAGAAGATTTTTCATAAAAATTGACTAAGAGAGGGTACTTCTTTGCTGGATTGAAATTAGCTGGCTTGGCTATAAGTGCATCTCTTATTATCCCATCCTTATCTTCCCACTTGTAGAGTTCTATACTACCCCAGTCATAATTTTTTTGTTGGGGATTAGCATCAGAAATTTTTGTGGGTTTCTGGAAACTTAGATCTGAATGAATGAGATCAGGAAAAATATCAAAAGACTCCTTGGTGTAGAGGATATCATCAGAGTTTTTTGCCTTTGTGAGCCTCGTTGCATATCTGAATGGCCCATGAAAGACTTTTTCCAACTCCTTAGTTTTAAGATTTAGATAACTGTATCCAGACCCTTTTACCTTTTCGTCAAAAGTCGATAGCAGTACAGTCGTATCTGAAGGCATAACCAGCACTTCTCTATCTAAGCTAATATATCTGTATCTCATTTTCTCCTCTCTGCCTTGTGTCAGTCTTTCAGGCTCTTGCTTACCCTGAGGGTCCACTGCCCATATATCATAATGATCATAGACCAGAAACTTCTCATCCTCAGTCCATCCCATAGTCCCGCTTGCCCACGGGTGCATGGGTCTATCATTGAGCTCATCGTAGAAACTGGATGATGTGATGCTATTCAGTTTTTTACTAGCAATATTATAAGCATACCATGCAGTATCAGATCGCGAATACCAGTAGGCATAATTTCCTGACGGAGATAAGCTAGGCCTACCCTCTGCTTGCTTAGCTATAATGTTTTTCTTTCCAGTCTCTATATCCACCAAAAAGATGTCCTTGTAGTCATGACCCTTCCATGATTCATATCTCTTATAGGCTGTATTATCATAACTTAAAACATACTTGCCTTGATGTTTTTTACTCACAGATAATTCTGGATTGTTCTGATCGCTTAACTGAGTTAGTTTCTTTGTTTTGAAATCATAGATGGTCTTGTAACTTTTCTTTGAGTCCTGTTTTTTTCTAGATTCCTGTCTGGTATGTAGGTGACCATCTTTGTAGTTCCATATTTCTAGTTCTACTTTTTCTTCGTCTAGCAAGGTCGTGTCGTGTTCTAAGGCTATCGGTGATACACCGAAAATTAATTTTTCTCCTTCTTCTAAAAAGTAAGGGCCCTGGTGCTCGTTAATTTGCCAATTTTTTTCTAGAAAGACACTGCCAGAATTTGCTGTAGATTTCGCTTGAGATTGACCATTTTCATAGGTCATCAGTTCCATTTTATCTTTTGCATCTGTTGTGTCCCTATCTGCTAAAAAAGCTAATCGATTGCCCGACTCATCAAAGACAAAGCTTTTATAGTCTCCCTTGGACTTCAAGATACTCTTAGTAGTTTGTAACTCAGAATCGAACAGAACAATGTTATCATTCCTAAGACTATCCTCTCCTGTAGAATGTACGACGAGAAAGCCATTCTTTTTTGACCATGCATACTCTTTTGCATATGCAAAGGTTTTAGCCTTACCGGTAATAACATTTTTAACCACAAGTTTAGCGCCATTCTCTGCTCCTTCATCTTTTACTAGGGTGCTATCTTGTTTGATCTTCTTATTCTCAAATCTGAATGCAATAGCACCAGGATACTCATAACTGAGCTTGTAGCTTTCGACGTTTGGGATGCGTTCTATATCCTTTGTCTCTAGCTGAAAAATGCACAGGGTATCTTTAGGCAGTTTAGACTTTTTAACTTTCCGTCTTTTCATCGCCTTGATAGTATCTGGATGAGCAGCAACTTTGAAGGCTACAAAGTGTTCTCCAAAATCAATTTCTGCTCCACTTGCTCTTTCAAAGGAAAATTGCTCCTGAGTACGCGTATTAGCTATGTGTACATCAGAAGCGCCTCTCTCATTAGTCAGCTGATACACTGCCCAGTTACCTGAGCTACTCAGTTGAGGACTCTCAATTTTATTCCATTGTTCATACACTTCATGGGTCATGATTCTGGAAGTATTCTGAGAAAGTATGACAAAAGGAAGTATAAGAATTAACCAAAAAGTTAACACAGTTTTCATAGCCATAAATTGATAGATAGATACCGTAAAATAGGTAGTAAAAACAGTATAATAAAATTATTAACAGCCATAATAACTATATTCGTGAATCTGTTTACAACTATAATAGTTTTCTAAAAGTCGATTTTGACCACTAAAAGATTTCTCTTCCACCTCATACTAATGGCCTTACTTCTCCTGCTTGTTTTCGGTGGGGTACTGACTTGGTTGAAAATGTATACTAACCACGGTCAAAAACTAGAGGTACATAACTACATAGGCAAGAGTTATAAAAAGGCGGCTAAACATGCCAAAAAAGAAAGTTTCCAACTGATTATTAGAGACTCGATACATAAGGTAGGTATTCCAGGTGGCCAAATCATTGCTCAAAATCCCACTGGTGGCTCTTTTGTCAAAAAGAATAGGAAGCTATACGTAGATGTCACCAAGTACCTCGCAGATGAGATACCCTTAGAACGGCTACCCGAAATGTATGGAAGTAGCTACAAGTCTGTAGCTGAGATGCTTAAGAATCTTGACATAGAAAGTAATATAACGGGCTACCGACATGATCCTAGTTCACCTGATCACATCTTAGAAGTCAGATATAATGGACAATTACTTGTGGGCGCCTCTGGCAAAAAGTCCAAAGCTACCATCAAGAAAGGGGGTACACTTGATTTTATTCTCAGTAAAAGGGATGGTGCGGAAATAGATTTGCAGGATTTTACCTGTAGACAGTACAAATCCCTAGGATTTATGTTAGAAGTTCTAGACTTAAAACTAGGGGCCATAGAAAGAGTGGGAGCCATAACAAATCAAAACGAAGCCTGGATTATAGCTCAATATCCTAGCTATTCTGAAGGCAAAAAGATAATCCAAGGAGAGTCAATAGAGGTGACAATTCAGCAAGAACAACCAGAAAGCTGTAAATAAAACTAAAGAAATGTTAAAATTATCGAAGACATAACGTTACCTTAAGCGTAATACACCGTCTAACTTTTGATTCAATCACATATTTATTTCAGAAATTAACTAATCAAACAATTCTATAATGGAAATTACACAAGCATTACAAAGTGCATTAGGCAACACTTTCAATACAATTGGAGGTTTCATTCCAAAACTAGTCAGTGCACTAATCATTCTTTTAATCGGTTATATCATAGCTAAAATCGTTAAAGGGATACTTGTAAGAGTTTTAAGAGCAGTAAAATTTAATGATGTTGCTGACAAAGTAGGTATCAATGGTTTTATGAGCAAAGCTGGTCTTAAGTCTGACGCATCAGGCCTTATGGGCAAAATGGGATACTGGATGGTAATGTTTACCACTCTTATCTTATTCTTCAATAACCTAGGACTTCCAGAAGTATCTGGTCTATTACAACAAGCTGTAGCTTTTATACCTAAGTTATTAGTAGGATGTATCTTACTTATCATAGGTATGTATGCTGCTGATTTCCTTAGAGATATGGTTGTTGCTACACTAAAAGGTGGTGGTTTTGAAAGCCCTAACCTAGTAGGAAACATCACATATGGAGCTGTTATGTTCCTAGTAGTATCTATGGTTCTTAACCAAATAGGTATCGGTGGTGAAATCGTAAATACTCTTGTAACATCAGTACTTGGAGGACTAAGTATAGCTACTGCAATTGCTTTCGGACTAGGTGGAAAAGACTGGGCTGCTAAGCAAATCAAGAATATTTCTAAAATGGACTAATATCCATACTTTGTAATAAGTATTCAGAAAATATATCTAAGGGCTAGTGTACATCACTGGCCCTTTTTTTTGCTATTAAGCTCCCAATTGCCTTGGTTTTTTAGCCAAAAAACAAGTACTTTTGCATCCACTTTAAAAAAGATCTTTAAAATGCAGGTCCTAAAGCAATTTTCTCTCCCAATAAAAGGGTTGGAAATAGGTCATCACAGCTATACTTTCAAGATTGCAAAGAGTTTTTTTGAGGCTTTTGAGTTCTCGCTAATCTCTGATGGTAACTTTAAGGTAGAGCTGAATCTGGAAAAAAAATCAGATAGTCTAATACTCGACTTAGATATCAATGGTTCCTTTTTGACAGATTGTGATAGATGTACTGATTCTATTGCATTTCCACTAGAGACACTTTACCAGATGATAGTAAAGTATGATGTGGATGAAAGAGAGGAAGAAGAGGTCATATTCATAGCGCCAGAAGCATCAGAATTTAACTGTGCTAAGGTTATCTATGATGCCATCATTCTCTCAGTACCTTTGCTTAAGACATGCGATGAAGTAACTGATAAGGATTGTAATCCTGAGGTTATTGATCATTTTTACAGTGATAAAGAGGTGAAAGAAGAGAAAGGAAATCCTTTCAGTGAGGCGCTCAAAAATTTGAAACTAAATTAAAAACCCAAGCTATGGCACATCCGAAGAGTAGGATATCTAAACAAAGAAAGAGAAAAAGAAGAACGCATAAAAAAGCGACTATTCCTCAAATAGCTATATGCAAAGTCACTGGAGAATCTCACCTATACCACAGAGCTTATTGGTCTGAGGGTAGCATGTACTATAAGGGTAAGAAAGTTATAGAAGGAGATGTCTACGAAGACTAACCTCGAAAAATATAAATAATGAAAGCCCTTTTACAGAAATGCAAAAGGGCTTTTTTAATTTACACCAACAAGTTATCTTATGAAAGAAATAATTAATACCTCTAAGGCCCCAGCACCAGTAGGTCCTTATAATCAATCAGTCAAAGTCGGCAACCTACTCTTCATGTCAGGTCAGATAGCAATAGATCCTAGCACAGGAGAACTCGTGATGGATAGCATTGAAGAAGAGACCCATCAGGTTATGAAGAACATTTCAGCAGTACTCACTGAGGCCGGCTTAGGGTTTGAAAACATAGTAAAGACCTCAGTGTTTGTCTCTGATATGAATAACTACGGAAGGATAAATGCTATCTATGCTCAGTACTTTGATGAGGCCACAGCACCCGCACGAGAGCTCGTCGAAGTAGCCAATCTGCCTAAGTTTGTCAATATAGAAATATCTGTAATCGCTACAACAACCTAAACGCAAACTAAGAAGATGTCAGAAAAGAAAAGAGTTCTCTCCTGCATACAGCCCACTGGCGATATGCACTTCGGCAATTATTTCGGTGCTGTCAAAAACTGGGTAGCGCTGCAAGAGGAATACACTTGCATGTATGGAGTCGTAGATTACCATGCGATGACTATGCCTTATAACCCTAAGAAGCTTAGAGAAAATACTTGGGAGCTTATCTACAATCTCCTAGCAGTAGGGATAAAACCTGAAAATCTATTTATCCAGTCCCTCGTGCCAGAACATGCAGAGCTAGGCTGGATCTTGAATAATTTTGCAGCTTATGGTCGAGTAGAAAACATGACACAATTCAAAGATAAAAGCCAGCAGAGCAGTAAGGGCAAGGAAGGTTTTATTTCGGTAGGCCTATTTGATTACCCTGTCCTCCAGGCTGCCGACATCTTAATCTATAGAGCAGATTATGTACCCGTAGGAGAGGATCAGAAACAACACCTAGAACTCACTAAAGAAATTGCTAACCGCTTCAATAATCAGGTGGGTAAAGAATACTTTGTCTTGCCTGAGATGCTAAGAACTATAACGCCTAAAATCATGTCTACTGCTGACCCTGCCCGCAAGATGAGCAAGTCTGCGGGAGAGAAGCATAACATCAGTCTCTTCGCAGATGAGTCTAGATTACGTAAGCAGGTGGGTAGTGCTGTGACAGATTCTGGAGATACAGAGCCTGGCCAGATGAGCGCTGGCGTCCAGAACCTCTTTGAACTTCTTACAGCAGCTGAGAACAGTGCTGGACATGATCAACTCATGGAAACTTACAATAACGGCACTCTCAAGTATTCGGAACTGAAACAAGTTGTAGCTGATACACTGGCAGCTCTGAACCAACAATTTGTAGCCAACAAAAAAGAGCTGACTCAAGATAAAAAAGCAATAAAAAATCAAATCAAACAAGCCAGTCACGAGATCCGAAAAAGAGCCCAACAAACGGTCAAGGAAGTCAAAGACCTCTGTGGACTAAGCAACATAAGATTCTAATATGAAAGTATTCTGTATAGGAAGAAATTACGTAGACCATGCTAAGGAACTGAATAACAAAGTGCCTTCCAAGCCTCTGGTATTTATGAAGCCCCGCACGGCTGTCACTTACGAGCCTACCATACCCTACCCTACCTTCACTGAGAACCTCCACTACGAACTAGAACTGTGTCTACTGGTATCTAAGACAGGAAAGAACATCTCTGAAAAACAGGCTGGAGAGCACTACGATAATATAGGACTAGGCATAGATTATACAGCAAGAGACGTGCAATCAGCTTGCAAGGCTAAGGGACATTCCTGGGAAGTAGCAAAGGCTTTTGATAATTCTGCAGCCTTTAGCACCTTCTATCCTAAGGCGAATTATGATCTATCAAATATCAAGTTTCACCTGACTCAGAATGGAAAAATAGTCCAAAAAGGAGAAACAAAAGACCTCATATTCAAGCTTGACTATATAGTCCATTATATCTCACAATTCTTCACAATAGAGGCTGGAGATATCATAATGACTGGAACACCAGCAGGTGTAGGCCCAGTTTCCCTAAATGACGAGCTTAAAGGCCATTTAGAGGGTGAATTAGTTCTTGAGAATTTAATTAATTCGAAATAAAAGTAGACTTTTGGTTTCTTATTGTTTCTAAACTTAAACTACATTAATACATGCCATATTTATTTACTTCTGAGTCAGTATCAGAAGGCCATCCAGATAAAGTTTCGGATCAAATATCCGATGCCTTAGTTGATCATTTCTTAGCTTTTGATAAGTCTTCCAAAGTTGCGTGCGAAACTCTAGTTACGACTGGGCAAGTTGTGCTTGCAGGAGAAGTAAAAACTAAAACATACCTAGATGTACAGCAGATTGCGAGAGACGTAATCAAGAGAATCGGCTATACGAAATCTGAGTATATGTTTGACGCGGACTCATGTGGAGTACTATCTTCTATTCACGAACAATCTCCAGATATCAATCAAGGAGTAGAAAGAAAGAAAAAAGAAGATCAGGGAGCAGGTGACCAAGGAATGATGTTCGGTTACGCAACGAATGAGACTGACAACTACATGCCTCTGGCGCTAGATCTCTCTCACAAGATTCTGGTGGAACTAGCAGCAATTAGAAAAGCTGGAAAAGAGATGACTTATCTAAGACCAGACTCTAAGTCTCAGGTTACAATTAAGTATTCTGATGATCACAAGCCAGTTGCAGTAGATACGATAGTCGTAAGTACCCAGCACGATGACTTTGCAGATGAAGCAAAAATGCTCAGAAAGATAAAAAGCGATGTGCAGAAAATCGTGATGCCTAGAGTCAGAAAAAAAGTGAAGGCTTCTGTCAGAAAACTATTAGACGGAAAAATTACTTATCATGTCAATCCTACTGGAAAATTTGTAATAGGTGGCCCTCATGGTGATACCGGTCTTACTGGTAGAAAAATAATCGTAGACACTTATGGAGGGAAAGGTGCACATGGTGGTGGAGCATTCTCAGGTAAGGATCCATCTAAAGTGGATAGATCTGCAGCGTATGCAACAAGACATATCGCTAAGAACCTCGTCGCTGCAGGAGTTTGTGATGAAGTACTAGTGCAGGTATCGTATGCAATAGGTGTCGCAAAACCTACTAATATCTATGTGAACACCTACGGCACTTCTAAGTTAAAAAAATCAGATTCTCAAATCGCTAAGACAGTAGAGAAAGTCTTCGATATGAGACCTTATGCCATAGAACAAAGACTGAAGCTAAGAACACCTATCTACTCTGAGACTGCAGCCTACGGGCATATGGGAAGAGTACCTATGAAAAAGAAGCTAAGTTTTGTAGATGGAGCTGGAAAGAAAAAAACAATTTCTGTAGAGACCTTTACTTGGGAGAAGTTAGACTATGTGAAGAAAGTAAAAGCAGCTTTCAAGATTAAATAACGTCCATACAGGTTAAGAATAAATAAAGGGCTTTTTATCTTGAGATAAGGAGCCCTTTTTTCTTTAGTTATTGAACCTTATTAATTCTACATTATTAATACTTTTAATGTCTAACTAACCACCTTGTCATGAACCATTTCTCGAGAAGACACCTAGGCCCTTCAAAGGAAGAAACCAATAAAATGCTCCAGTCTATAGGAGTAGCTTCCATTGAAGAATTAATCAATAAAACAGTTCCTGCCTCTATCAGATCTAAAGAAGAACTGAACATTCCTGAGGCAGTATCTGAAAACCAATATCTCAGAGAGCTCAAACAGATAGCTCAAAAAAACAAGGTATATAGAAGTTATATAGGCCAAGGCTATTATAATACTCTTACGCCTTCAGTCATTCTCAGAAATATATTTGAGAACCCGTCATGGTATACGCAGTATACGCCTTATCAGGCTGAGATCTCCCAAGGTAGACTAGAGGCACTGCTGAACTATCAGACTATGGTCAGCGATCTGACAGGCCTAGAGCTGGCTAACGCATCACTCCTAGATGAAGCCACAGCAGCAGCAGAGGGTATGGCGATGGCTTTTGGCATCAAGAACAAAAGAGCCAAAACTCCGATAAATAAATTCTTTGTAGATAAGCAAGTATACCAACAAACGATAGATGTCGTACTAGGTAAAGCCAGCCCGCTTGGGATAGAGGTAGTCCTAGGTGACTGGCAAAAATCAGAACTAGACGAGTCCTATTTCGGTGCACTGATCCAGTATCCAGATGCCCAAGGATCAGTACATGATTATGCTGCTTTTTCTAACAAGCTCAGTGACAACGGACAACTGCTTATAGTAGCTGCAGATCTGATGAGTCTCACTATGCTAGCCTCACCGGGTAGCTGGGGAGCGGACATCGTCGTAGGTAATACTCAGCGTTTTGGTGTACCTATGGGATATGGTGGTCCACATGCTGCCTACTTTGCCACTAGTGAAAAATACAAAAGACAGATTCCTGGAAGAATCATAGGCATCTCCAAAGATCGACATGACAATGTAGCTCTCAGAATGGCCTTACAGACTAGAGAACAACATATCAAAAGAGAGAAAGCCACGTCCAACATCTGCACCGCTCAGGCCCTCTTAGCCATAATGGCTTCTATGTACGCCTGCTATCACGGTCCTGACGGAATCCGAAACATCGGTGAAAAAATACATGGTGTCACTAAAGACCTACAGCACTTCCTCAAATCAAGAGGCTACACAGTGACTAATACTTCCTTCTATGATACCCTCACCATAGAAGTTACCGAAGAAGAACTCAAGACTATCAAAGAAAGATCTTCTAAAATGAAGATGAACTTTCTCTACGACAATAACACAGTAAGAGTCAGCCTAGATGAGTCTATCATTGCTACTGACATGGACGATCTTTTCTATGTCTTTTCTGGTAATAAAGAAATAGGATATACCAATGGTGTCCATTATGGTATTCCAGCTCAGCTTCAGAGAGAAGTGGATTACCTCACACATCCTGTTTTCAACTCTCACCATACGGAGACAAAAATGATGCGGTACATTAAGTCTTTAGAAAACAAAGACTTATCGCTTGTCCATTCTATGATACCCCTGGGCAGCTGCACCATGAAACTCAATGCCGCTACTGAACTGATACCCGTATCCTGGCCAGAATTTTCTAGCATACATCCTTTTGCTCCTCTAGATCAAACCGAAGGGTACCAGCAGATATTCACAGAGTTAGAAAAATATCTCTCGGAAATAACGGGCTTTGCGGGCTGCACGCTGCAACCGAACTCTGGTGCACAAGGCGAGTACGCAGGACTGATGCTAATAAGAGCTTATCACGAAAGTCGTAAGGAAACAAACAGAAATATTGTCATAATTCCTTCATCCGCACACGGGACCAATCCCGCTAGTGCTATCATAGCAGGCATGAAAGTAGTAGTTACTTCATGTGACGACAAAGGCAACATTTCTCTAGCTGACCTGAAAGAGAAGATAGATTTACACAAAGAAAACTTAGCAGGTATTATGATTACTTATCCCTCTACGCATGGCGTATTTGAGGAAGACGTCATAGAAATCTGTGATCTCGTACATGAGTCTGGAGGACTGGTCTATATGGATGGCGCTAATATGAATGCACAAGTGGGACTTACTAGTCCTGGAGCTATACATGCAGACTGCTGCCATCTTAATCTACATAAGACCTTCGCTATCCCGCATGGTGGTGGCGGACCAGGCATGGGCCCTGTCTGTGTTAACGAGAAGCTCTTACCATTTCTGCCAGGCCATAGCACTGTAGAAAATAGTAAGCAAGCAATACTTCCTGTATCTGCTGCAGCATGGGGAAGTGCTAGCATCTTACTCATCTCGTATGGCTACATAAGAATGCTAGGAAGAGAAGGTGTCAAAGAAGCAACAGAAGTAGCCATCATGAATGCTAACTATATCAAGGCACAACTAGAAAAATCATACGACGTTCTGTATACAGGAAAAAATGGCTTCTGTGCGCATGAGTTGATTTTAGACCTCAGAGACTTTAAGGAATATGGTGTCTCAGCAGAAGATGTGGCTAAGCGACTCATCGACTATGGTTTCCATGCACCGACACTTAGCTTCCCTGTACCTGGCACTATCATGATAGAACCTACAGAGAGTGAAAGCAAAGCCGAGCTGGATAGATTTATAGATGCACTGCTCGCAATCAGAGAGGAAATAAGAATGGCAGAACAAGGCACACTAAATCCGGAAGATAATGTACTGATAAATGCCCCTCACCCTCTACATGAAATCACAGCTGACGACTGGTCTCATCCTTATTCAAGATCTGAAGCAGCTTACCCTCTAGAGTACCTGAGAACAGGACAAAAGTTTTGGGCTAGTGTGGCAAGAGTGGATAATGCTTACGGAGATAGAAATCTTATCTGCACCTGCCCGCCTATCTCTGTATATGAGGAAGAGCAGGAAATGGAGATGAGTTAAAGAGATATCAGTATAATGGAAAACACTGCCTAGCTAAGAGGAAGACTCTTCTTGCTGCCAATCCTCACTATTTTCAAAGGCATTCACTACTTCAAAGTAGATGAGGTTATAGCTATTGTCACTTTTTACAAATCTTCTTTCCATCTTGTACATACCTGTGCCATCACTGATGGTCTCTATTATCAGACCATTCATATTGAGAAAGGACTGCTGATACTGTCCACCATGATCATCAAAGGGTTTGTGCATGACCCATTCTTCTTTTTCCCAGCTAGTGCCATCTGCTTTTACCTTAAGTGGGAAAATGATATTATCTCTCTGAAAATCTGCATCAGAATGAAACTTCAAATAAAAGCTCAGAAAATCATCAGGCACATTAGAAGATATTAGTGAGGGATCACCATGGTTATGGTTAGCATGATCTCTTTCCTGCTTGCAGGATACAAGAATTAATAAGCAAATACCTAATCCAATTATCTTCATGATTCTATAACTCAGTTTGTTCGTTATTCATTATACAACAGATCAAATAAGCACCTGCAATTTTCTCCACAGAAATATCATACTCTTGAAAAATCTCGTCCTTATGAACCCAGCCCTTTAGTTCTATACTGTCTTGATAGAAGCTGAATGGATACACATGCATATGATCTTTAAACTCAAGTTCCTTTAGTCCATAGGCTTTGTACATGCCTTCTTTGGCTCCCCAAAAAACATGATAATAAGCCATGAGATTATCATCAGGCAGCATTGCTGATTCTTCTGGAGAAATAAACTTATGCTGGATTCTAGAAATCTTTGATTCCTCTTTCTGAATGTCTATCCCCACTTTTTTATCTGAGATAATAGCCGCTACAAGCTGTTTAGAGTGACTCAGGGATATGCATTTATTACATCCTGCCCTATAAGGTTTTCCAGTACTAGTCTTTTCTAGCCGCTTCCGCATCTTGTCTAGGGAGATGTGGTGTAGGAGAAACCTACTTGCCAGCCATTCTTTCTGCCTATGAGCCTCCATATTATCGTAAGCTTTTAGCTCACTTTTTGACATAGCCAATTCTGATATGAAAAAGGCATTGGGTTCCTGTATTTCCCATACAGCAAGTCTTGTATTATTTTCTATTTCTCTATCTAGTAATAAAGGCATCAGAAACCTATAGAAATGAACCCGATATTAATACTTTTGGACAACTTAATCATAGCTATTCTTAATTACTCTCAGAATGATATTATCAGACAAAGAAATACTGGAAAGCATCAGCTCGGGTGATATTGTAATAGAGCCCTATGATAGAAGCTGCCTAGGCACTAATTCATATGACGTACATCTCAGCAAACATTTTGCCGTGTATACTTCAGAGGTGCTTGACGCAAAGGTTCATAACCCTACAGAAGCTATTATAATACCGGAGGAGGGATACGTGCTGCAGCCTGGCACTCTGTATCTAGGCTCCACAGTAGAATATACAGAGACACATAACTCAGTTCCATTTTTAGAAGGTAAGTCTAGTGTGGGAAGGTTAGGCATAGATATCCACGCTACAGCTGGTAAGGGAGATGTAGGTTTTTGTAATCACTGGACTCTAGAGATATCTTGTGTACATCCTGTCAGAGTATATGCAGGTATGCCGATAGGACAGCTCATCTATTTTATGGTAAAAGGAGACATAGAGAACTATTATAATAAAAAGCCCAATGCTAAATACAACCATAAGACTGAAAAGCCTGTCGAGTCTATGATGTGGAAAAATAAATTTTGATTTGAACTTAGGCTCTTCTGGCTTGGTTTCTGTTCATCCGTCTCTCCATTCTAGCCAGAGCTTGAGAAAATGCGGCTATGTGATTTGCAGATCCTGCATTACTTTTTATCTCAGCCCCCTCCTCTAGTTTAGCAATTATAGTCACCTCATAAGGGACTCTAGCATCTTCGGAACTAGAGACTTCTACCGCTACTTCTTTTATACTATGATACTTGTCTAGACTACGCATTAACATTGACTGGAATAAGCTCTCAAGCATCTCAGTCTTCTCGAGATCATTAACTATTATACTCAATTTCTTCATCACTTAACTATTCTATTAGATAATTAGCTGTCATACAATAAACGATCCCGACAATGATAAGATTATAATTCCTAGAGATTTAAGATGAACTTTGTAATATTGGCTACTAAATTGTTAATTAGTAGACTCTAGTTACAACAATCTTAACCTAAGCTCATATCATGGCTCAAGTAGAAAAATACACTTTCGACTTTCTAAAAAAAATCAGAAAAAACAACAATAGAGAATGGTTCCATGAGAACAAACCTTCTTTTACCGAGGCAAATAATAACATGAAGGCTTTCCTGGCTGATATAGAGATAGAACTTAATAAGATAGATAGCATAGAAAAGAAAAAACTATTCAGGATCTATAGAGATGTCAGATTTTCTAAAGACAAGACCCCTTACAATAGTCACTTTAGTATGTCTCTTGGTAGAGAAGGGGCATTTAGAAGAGGAGGCTATTTTCTCAAACTGACACCTGGTGATAGTATGATAGGAGGTGGCTTTTATAATCCTGAACCCAAAGACATCAAACTCATCAGAGACCATATCTCTGCGGACGATAAGCCACTTAGAAAAATCATGAAATCCAAAAAATTTAAAGACACTTTCGGAGAACTTATGGGGGAGCAAGTGAAGAGCGCACCCAGAGGATATGATAAAGACCACCCTTCTATAGATCTCCTGAAATATAAGTCCATGTATGTGTTTAAGAACTTTTCAGATAAGGAAGTTTTAGATCCCAATTTTCAAAAAGAAGTTATCAAAGTATACAAAGCTATCAGACCCTTCTTTGATTATATGTCTGATATCCTTACTCATGATCTAGACGGTGTACCACTTTACACCTAAAAGAGGGGTTTCTGCTTTAGCTCAGCTATAAATTTAACATAGTCCATGTAGACATGCCCTAATGCAAAGGGCTCCTGTGCTGACAACATACTATCTTGCAAGATGTGTTGTTTTATTTTAGCCTCATCTACAATAACTTCTAACTCTGAAAAATCTGAGAAAGAAATGAGGTCTGATTTGACCACAAGAAATTCTTCTATCTCTGCATCGATCTTTTGTATGGACATCTTGGAGTTCGTCTTGTTTCTCCATACTAGTTCTGCTGCTGTGGCTGGATGTAATTCTGCTCTGTATCTCAGCTCTATATACCCAGAGTCTTGAGACTCTAACGCTATTCCATCTATTGATTTAGAAGAAATAACGGCATTACTTACTCCCATATCGAGTTTTAATAAACTATCTACTGGCTCACTGTTGCCATTGCGCAATCTATTTATCAGACCCTTCTTATTATCTGTCTTGAAATCCATACTTAGAACTTCGTTATAAGTTAAGGACTTATCTCTGAGACTGTACTCAAAAGTAGATAGCCCCTTAAGCAAGGTCAGAGCCAACATTAATACGAAAATGTAAAAGAATACTTTAGCGATGCTCAATATCTGTTCCACAGATCCCTTTTTTAATTCTAAGGTACGAACTAAGGCTACAAACCAAGGTCTAATGAAAGCTTAATATATGGCATAAAAAAAAGGGTCCCAAATTGGAACCCTTAAATTTTATCTTGCTGAGAATCTTTGGCTAGAAGTATAGTCCTAGTGAAAGTTCTACATACTTCTGGTTAGAGTTCATTTCCATCGGTACACCGTCGAACTTAAACTCCTGAGTGACGTCTTGGAAAATGTAGCTCTGTCTTAGATCCAAGTGTACATGCTTTCCAAATTCGTAACCTATAAGGAAGTTAAACCCACTCTTGAAGTTAGAACCAGTACTAGTCACTTCGTTTAGTTGGCTAAGGTCCTCGTTGTTTTCTAATACTTTAGAAAACTCTGGTCCAGCACCTAATTTGAAATTTTTATACTTTACTCCTCCCATCGCTACTAATCTTAAGTTAGTTTCAGAAGTTTCAAATTTTAAAGATGGATCTAGAGGTGTTCTCTTGTAGTTAGTAGATTGTAGAGCGAATTTTCTACCAGTCCTAGAATAAAGACCATCCGCCATGAAGAACAACTTATCACTAGCAGAGTAAAGGGATAATCCTAAGCCTCTTCGGCTTTGAGAGCCTTCATAAGCTATTTGAGATATCTTAAGTGGAGCTATAGTTACATATTCCTTGACGGTCTTGCCACCATAATTTACTCCGTAAAATGTTTTTACGCCTAATTGTACTTGTCCCGCAGCAGCACTTGCTATACAAACACAAAAGATAACCGAGACTAAAAATTTAAAGTTCATCACTATTATTTAGATTGAATAAATAAAAAAGATCTGGTCCGAAATTTTTTATAACTAATTCTATTATACTCTATTGAATGTCTGATGTAAAATTCTTCCTTCCTCGTCCTTGACCATGAGAACATAAGTTCCTTTGTCAAGCGTTGAGATATCAATCGCATCGATATTTGATTGAGATGAAATTCTACTGATCACTTCACCTTTAGGTTGGAATAAAATCCAATCCAGAAGTTGTGCATCTCCAGATAGGTTGATTTTTAATAACTCTTTGCTTACCTCTACATCCAGTGTTCTTCCTGGAATATTCACTAAAACTTCTTTTTTTGCTGTCTTAGAAATTTTTGCTTTATCAGATTTCTTATCGTCAGCTGCAGTAAGGCTCACGCAAAAAATTAAAAGGCAAGCCCATACGGAAAACGTGTTTCTCATGATAGATAATTTTAAAATGTTGTTAACGAGAACTAAAGTGTTCTTAAACTCTAATGATTATGGATTTTGAAAAAATGAACTGATGAAAGTCGTT
>CALLAE010000018.1 GCA_938002665.1 uncultured Saprospiraceae bacterium
TTAGTTTAGTAGACCAGCCTAGCTCATTTTTAGCATGACTGGTATCTGCGTAGGTTGCTTCTATATCTCCTGCTCTTCTTTCTACGATTTTATAATTTAGCTTTTGTCCTGTACTTCTTTCAAAGGACTGTATTACTTCTAGTACAGTATTGCCTTGGCCAGTCCCTAGATTAAAGACTTCATAATTTGATTTTTGCTTCTTCTCTACAAGTCTGTTTAGTGCTATAACATGCGCCTGAGCTAGATCTACTACATGGATGTAATCCCTGACTGCAGTGCCATCCTTAGTTTTGTAATCACTGCCAAATACGCTGAGCTGCTCTCTTATTCCTATAGCGGTCTGTGTAATATATGGCATCAGATTGTTTGGTACTCCTATAGGAAGTTCTCCTATCTCAGCGCTCTCATGTGCACCTATAGGATTAAAGTATCTCAAAGAAATTACAGCAGCCTCATCTGCTCTAGTCGCCATGTCCTCCCTTAGTATCTCCTCTCCTATCTGCTTTGTATTGCCATAGGGAGACTCAGCAAGTTGGACGGGAGAGTTTTCTGTCACAGGTAATGTCTCTGGTTGTCCATATACTGTACAAGAAGATGAAAATATGAGATACGGAATTTCATTAGTCTTCAGACCTTGCATGACATTTACCAGACTGAAGAGATTGTTCTTATAGTAGAGTAGTGGTTTAGCAACGCTTTCTCCCACTGCTTTCAATGCTGCAAAGTGTATGACACCTATAGCATCCCTATGCTTACTAAAGACAGCTGCTGTTTTCTCAGAATCTGTTAGGTCTAATTGTTCGAAGGTAATATCCTGCCCGCATATTTTTTTCAGCCCCTCTAGGACAGTTATCTCAGAATTACTGAGGTTGTCTATAATAACTGGGTCATAGCCAGCTGCTGCTAGTTCCACTACTGTATGCGAACCTATATAGCCCGAGCCTCCTGTAACGATTACTTTCTTGCTCATCTTAACTATTGTTTTTCTTAGCTATCCATGCTTTAGCATTAGTAAATGCCTCTATCCATGGGGAGATGACATCTGCTCTACTTTCATCGTAATAGGCCCAGTTCCATCTAAACATTGACCTTTCTATATGTGGCATCATGACTAGATGCCTACCATCAGCTGAGCATATCATAGCTGAGTTGTAGTCACTGCCATTAGGATTTGCAGGGTAGGACTCATAGCCATATTTTGCTACGATGTTGTAGTTCTTTTCTGGTTGTGGCAAGTCAAATTTTCCTTCTCCATGTGATATCCATACACCGAGGGTACTACCTGCAAGCGAGGATAACATTACTGAATTGTTTTCTTGAATTTCTACTGAAGTAAAACTGCTCTCATGCTTGCCTGAATCGTTGTGCACCATCTTTCCATGTTGCTCATGTTCAGGATAGATAAGTTCTAGCTCCATCATTAGCTGGCAACCATTGCAGATGCCTACAGAAAGCACATCATCTCTATTGAAGAACTTATCCAGCGTTTTTTTCGCTTGGTCATTGTAGAGGAAAGCGCCAGCCCAGCCTTTTGCTGAGCCTAGAACATCTGAGTTAGAAAATCCACCTACAGCACCTATAAACTGAATATCTTCTAAGGTTTCTCTCCCTGATATAAGATCAGTCATGTGTACGTCTTTCACATCAAAGCCAGCCAGATACATTGCATGTGCCAGTTCTCTTTCTGAGTTGCTGCCTTTCTCTCTGAGGACGGCAGCTTTCGGTCGAGGACTATCTTTGGTGATCTGAGGTAGTTGACCATTGAAGGATTCAGGAAAAACAAACTTCAGTGGCTGATCTTTATAGTTGTGGTATCTTTCTGTAGCTTTCTTTTTCCCAGATTGTTTTTGATCTAAGAGATAAGAAGTTTCATACCATACATCTCTCAATTTTACTATATCAAAGTTATAAGCTTGTCCATTGTTCTGTATTTCCAGTCTGCTACTATTTGTCGCTCGACCTATTTGGATACAGTGGATATTTTTCTTTGATAGTAGTGCTGTGAGGTTTTCCTTGCTCTGTACTATCAGGCCTACGTTTTCAGAAAAAAGTAATTTGATAATATCATCCTCCTGCAACATGCTCAGATCTAGACTAGCTCCTACATCGTTACTGGAGAAGCATAACTCTAGTAAGGTAGTTATCATGCCACCAGAAGAAATGTCATGCCCTGCAGTTATTTTTTTATCCTTTATTAATTCTTGTAGAGCATTGAAAGTGGTCTTGACTTTTTCTACATCATTGACAGATGGGGTAGAAGCACCTAGTCTGTTTTGTGTCTGCGCAAATGAAGAACCTCCAAGCTTGTAAGCATCTTGAGAAAGATTGATATAGTAAAGCTCACCTCCTTCAGTTGTCAGGACTGGTTCTACTATCTTATTGATATCAGAGCAATGGCCTACTGCAGAGATGACGACAGTACCTGGTGCATAGACTTCCTCTGATGGATATTTTTGTTTCATGGACATAGAGTCCTTACCAGTAGGAATATTGATACCGAGTTCTATGGCAAATTCTGATACGGCCTGTACCGCTTCGTAGAGTCGCGCATTTTCTCCCTCGTTCTTAGCAGGCCACATCCAGTTAGCTGAAAGCGAAACAGATTTCAGACCCTCCTCTAAGGGTGCCCACACCAGATTAGTCAATGCTTCTGTGATGGCCATCCTAGCACCTATTGTAGAGTCTATCAGGCCAGCTACGGGGGCATGACCCATAGAGGTAGCGATGCCATCTTTACTGTCATAATCTATGGCCATGACTCCACAGTTATTGAGAGGTAGTTGTAAGGGCCCGCAGCACTGTTGTTTTGCAACACGACCACCTACACATCTGTCTACTTTATTAGTCAGCCAGTCCTTGCAGGCGACTGCTTCTAGTCTCAGGACGGCTTCCAGATAACTGTGTAGTTTTTCAGAGCTGTACTCTACTTGCTTATAATTTCTATCTATGCTGGTATCCGTAAGAATGGTTTTCGGAGAACTACCAAACATATCTTCCAGCGCTAAATCCATCGGCTTAGCTTGGGTAGAGTGAGAGACAAATGAGAAACGGTTATCTCCCGTTACTTCTCCTATCTCATACATAGGTGAGCGCTCTCGCTCTGCTATGCGCCTGAGAGTGGCGATATCTTGCTGACCTATTACCAGTCCCATTCTCTCCTGAGATTCATTACCGATGGTCTCCTTGGCAGAGAGGGTGGGATCTCCGATAGGTAACTTATCTAGGTCTATAATTCCGCCTGTTTCTTCTACCAGTTCTGAGAGACAATTGAGATGTCCACCTGCACCATGGTCATGTATAGAGACTATAGGATTTATCTCGCTTTCTACCATTGCACGGATAGTGTTGGCAGATCGTTTTTGCATTTCTGGGTTAGACCGTTGTACAGCGTTCAGTTCTATGCCACTGCTGAATTCTCCACCTTCTGCAGAAGAGACAGCAGCACCACCCATTCCTATACGATAATTATCTCCTCCTAGGATAACTATTTTATCTCCAGTCTTTGGCTTGGCTTTGATAGCTTGTTCTGCTTTGCCATAGCCGATACCACCCGCCATCATAATCACTTTGTCGAAGCCTAGCTTTCTTGCATTTTCTTCATGTTCGAAGGTGAGAACGGAACCATTGATAAGAGGTTGTCCAAATTTATTGCCGAAATCAGAAGCTCCATTAGAAGCCTTTATCAGAATGTCCATAGGGGTCTGATACAACCAGTCTCTCTCCTTCATTCCTTGCTCCCATGGACGGTTTTCTTTTAGTCTGGAATATGAGGTCATATATAGAGCGGTGCCTGCAAGTGGGATAGAACCCTTGCCACCTGCTAGTCTGTCTCTGATCTCTCCTCCTGCACCAGTAGCTGCTCCATTAAATGGTTCCACCGTCGTAGGGAAGTTATGTGTCTCAGCCTTAAGAGAGATGACGGACTTAAATTTCTCTTTAGTATAGTAATCTGGTTTGTCTCCAGTCTTGGGTGCAAACTGAATAGATTCAGGCCCTTCTACAAAAGCGACATTATCCTTATATGCTGAAACTATGGTATTAGGATGGGTTTTGGAAGTCGCTTTTATTAGTTGGAATAGAGACAGTTCTTTGGTCTCTCCATCTATGATAAACTGACCATTGAAAATCTTATGCCGACAGTGTTCGCTGTTTACTTGCGAGAACCCAAAAACTTCTGAATCTGTAAGAGGTCTTCCTATCTTAGTTGCCACCTGCTCTAGATAGGTGATTTCTTCATCACTTAGAGCTAAGCCTTCTTTTTTATTATAAGCGGCGATGTCTGTAATATCCAAGATCTCCTCAGGTTCCAGATTTATTTCAAAGATATGTTGATCCAGTTGATTGTAGGATTGAGAGATCATAGGGTCATAAGCTGGCGTAGTACCCTCAGCAGCTTCAAACAATTCTATTCTTAGGATGCCAGTGATGCCCATGTTCTGAGTTATCTCTACAGCATTGGTACTCCAGGGAGTAATCATGGCGGCTCTAGGTCCTATATATTGTTTTGGAATTGTGCTTTCAGCTAGCTGTTTTTGTCCTCCAAAGAGCCATTCTAGCTTTTGGGAGTCCGAAGCGCTGAGATCATTGGTTGTTTCTATTGCAAAAACACTGGCTGTTTCTTTGCCAAAAAATAATATCATGCAGGAGGAATATAGGCTTACAAAGGGGCAAAGTTCATCTATTTAGAGCTAAATAGGTAATTCTTGCTATAGTTTATAATACAGTATTTTTGTCGTAGATGATTACAAGATATCGATAGAATATGATATGATTGTTTTACGTTTACTAGCTTTTAGCTGCAGAAATTAGAGTGCTATAATGTTTGATATTCAATTACTTGAAAATAGTCCGAATACGCCTGGCTTCTACAGGGTGCTCATAACTGTCGCTTTTGCTTTTTTTCTATCTTCTCTTATTACCATTACCTACGAAATTACAACTAAGGGCATCTATAAGAATGCGCATTTTCAGCAATCATTGGCTTTGATATCTATAGTTGCGGCTACTGTGATGCAGGCGATAGGGGATAGCTTAGCACGTGGCCTAGGGATGTTAGGGGCTCTGGCCATAATAAGATTCAGAACGGTACTGGACGATCCTAGGAACATAGCTTTCATGTTTGCTTCCTTAGCAGCAGGTATTTCTTGTGGTGTTTTTGGTTTTACGATAGCACTTACGGGTACAATAGTATTTTGTCTAGCAGCATTTATCTTACGGCTCTCTCCTTATGCTAATCCTAACGAACTCATAGGCAGTCTCAAGTTGCAAGTCCCTAAGAACGACCAGCAAAGAGAAATAGTAGAGAGGATCTTATCTAAGTTTTGCAAATTTGAACTAGATCAGTTAAGATATTTAAGTCCGAAGTCTGTAAGTAGCTTTAATGAAGAAGGAATCAGAGTAAAGGAATCTATATCTAGAGAGAACCTTCAAGAGTTCACCTACCTCATCAGACTAAAGGATAGAGCAAGTATCACTAAAATGAACGAAGGACTCCTAGAGATTCCGGGATTAGAGGCATTGAAGTTGAATTTCAAAAAGCAACCAACTAAGTTATAATGCGCCTGTTCAATTTATTTTATCTCATACTCATAGCACTGGGGGTTGCATTTTTCTACTTCATGAGATCTTCTAATAATGAAGTCTTGTCTTTCTATGGATTTGCAGAGAGTAATGAAACTGAAATAAATTATAACTATCCAGTCGTAGTCGATAAGATACATGTCACACCGGGACAAGAAGTAAAAGCAGGACAAGTGTTACTAGAGCTCTCACGTATCAAGGCAAAAGAAGCCTTGTCTGAGGAGCCGTATAGAATTGCTCAACTAAAGTCTGAAGCCCAACTCTGGAATCAAAGGAAGAAAGATCAGATAGCAGAAGAACAACAATCTAGACAGCTGGCCTTAGCTCAACTCGAAGCTGATATAGTTACCTTGCAGAAAGAGCTGGACTTTAAAGGCTCACTAGTAGAAGGCCTGAAAACTCTTGAACCCAATCGTTCTGATTATAACCCTATTAGAGATCAAATTGCTAAACTAGAGGACAAGAAGAAGGCCGTTGTCCAAACTGCTGAACTGAAAATCAGGAGCCTGAATAATGAGTTGGCTCTAGGTAAGAATCCATACTCTGAACAAATAAAGAGATTAAATGCGGAGCAAGCCTTTGAAGCCTCTCAGAGAGTGCAAACCATAACTGTAACTGCTCCTGGTGATGGGCTAGTCGGTAATCTTTTTTGTAAAGAAGCAGAGCATATTCCTTCTTATAAAACTCTGATGTCATTCTATGAGCCTCACTCTGGAATCATTAAGGGTTATGTGCATGAGGACCTTACAATGGAAGTGAACCTCGGAACTAATTTTAAGGTCAACTCCCTTAAGGACGAAGCAATAAACTACGAAGGAAAGGTTATAGGCTTGGGATCTAGAATTGTAGAGATTCCTATGAGACTCAGAAAGATGCCAGACTTGAAAACCTATGGAAGAGAAATCCTTGTAGAAATCACTAAGGAAAATTCATTTCTACAAAAGGAAAAAGTAGCCTTAAGTTATATAGATGGTCAGTAAGGGAATAAGGCTAGCTGTTCTTCTTTTATGCTGGACTACTTTTATCCAGGCACAGTCTATTGACTCAGATGCGTTTATGCAATCTACTATAGAGAACCTTCAAGCCACTAATAATTTTGCTCTAGATAAGATCCGCTTTCCATGGGTGGAAGAAATCCAATTTAGGACGGAGACAAGAGATATGGATTTTGAGCAGCAAGAATATACTCTTAGACTATCCCCGAGTTCTATTAAGGTGCGAAGAGCACAGCAAGCCTTGCTCAACCATTATCAGAATCCACCCAATGTAGATGCCGTCAAAAGCAATGAACAAACTATAAGAGCTATCTATGTTGATTGGCTAAACCTCTATTTTATAGATCAAGAAAGAAAATTACTGGACAGTCTAAGCCTTATCTGGGGTGACAAAAAATTAATCAATACTAAGTTGATGCAGAGCTATGAGATAGATGTCCAAGACCTGGTCAGGTTGGAAGTAGATAAAAACAATCTGTCTTTATCTCAGTTCGAGTTGGGCTTAGAGAGGGGTCAGTTAGCTGATATCTATGATCTACGAGATAAAACCTTAGATCACTCTAAGATGATATCCCTAGAAGAAATAGAGTCCACAGTAGAGGAACTACATCTAATGAATAACAGCATAGCTGTGATAGATGATGAACTGGAATATCAATATGAGAAGGAAGGCATCCAGAAAGAGATGCAGATGGAGCAAGCTGAGAGTAGAAAGTTTTTTGATTTTGGACAATTGAGATACAGAGGACCTCATGCAGATTTACTAGAGGAGAGAATATCAGTGGGCTTGGGATTTAGCTTTCCTAGATCAGGCAATAGAAAGTTGAAAATTGCAGAGCTTATGATAGAGCAGCAACAGTTAGATGCGGAGCATGCTTCTGATAGGGCAGAAAGCAGTCTGGAAATCGCTGAGTTATTTTCAGAGCTTAGACATAATCTTGAGCTTGCTAGAAATTATACTAGCCTCATTGCTAAAGAGAGAGTAGAGTTGCAGAAGCTGGCAAAAGTAGTCGAGCAAAAGCAGGGCTATAACCCAATGGTCTTATTGGATATAAAGGAAAGTTTACTCTCAAGAAAAGTGAAGCAACTAGAGTATGAGCAGGATGTCTATATAGACTATATCAAATTACTCAGCATGCTAGGCAAGCTGTCAGAGTCTCCATTTGTAAATTATCTAAAAGCCTAGATGCCAGAATACGACTTACAAGATCCTACAGACCTAGATATAATGAGAGGGCAGTTCGACATGCTGACTGCAGATGAGTGGCAAGAATATATAGAACTGGCAGAGAGTAAAGGACTGTCATATAAGAATATTAAAATTCTCAAGACCGCACAAAAGAAGGCGGGTATCGCAAAATTTCTCAGCCCCAAAGTCATATTATGGGTACTCAATCTGGTGGAGCAATTGGATAGTGATGAGGAAGAATGAGTAGTGGTTACTTGCTCAAAGAAAAATTAGCCATAAAAAGATGATCTTAGTACTGTGAAACATATTAATGGAATAAGAATTATAGTACTTGCTATTCTGGCACTTTCAGGAGTGGCTCAGGTGGGGTATAGCCAGTGCAGAGTATACGACTGGAATTTCAAAAAAGATGGTCCTGCGCTGGCAGGTATAGTGGGTGCCTGGGCGGGTTCTGTCTATGGAATAACGAGGTCAGTGAGACTGACTGAAGCAGACTTAGCTGTGCTAAATCCCATGGATGTGAATAGTCTTGATCGCCAAGCTATATTCAATGAAAATCATACTGCAGATGTTATCAGTGATATAGGGCTCATGGGTTCCATATTGGTAGGTTTTGCGCCTTACCTGGGTGATAAGTGTCGCTCTGAAGAGTTTGCTGTCCTGGGCATGGCACTAGAAACATTTTTTATCAGCAATGCTTTAACTAATGTATTCAAGTTTGGTTTCAAACGTGTAAGGCCTTATGCATATCTAGATGATATACCTCTGGAGCGACGTCTAGGTGTGGGTGCAGGCTTTTCTTTCCCCTCTGGCCATACCTCTGCAGCGGCTTCCTTTTGTTTTTTCTCTGCTAGGGTCTATAGCGAGTTGTATCCAAAGAGTAAATGGAAGAAAGTTGTGTGGGCTGGAGCAATACTCGTTCCTGTCATAACGGGCTATAGTCGTTTTTCTGGTGGCAACCATTTTCCTACTGATGTGATAGCTGGCTATGCCTTAGGTGCTGCTACGGGTTATCTCATTCCTGCCATGCATAAGAGTAGCAGTGAGAATTTGGGAGTTTCTGTGACTCCTTTTGTGGGTGGTTTGGCAGTGATGATTGAGTTTTGAGGTTTTAGCTTTATGGTTTAGTGGGTTTAAGAGGTTTAAAGGTTTAATGGGTTTAAAGGTTTTACGGTTCAATGGGTTTTAGTGTGCTTCTCTACAGGGCATAAAAAAGCCCGACATTTCTGTCAGGCTACGAATTAAATTTTTAACTATCGCTTAGGCAACTCGTACGTCTACAGCGTTCAGGCCTTTTTTACCTTCTGCTACATCGTAAGATACTTTGTCGCCTTCATTTATGTCGTCGACTAATCCACTAGAGTGAACAAAAATGTCTTTACCACCATCGTCTGGTACGATAAAGCCGAATCCTTTTTCTGCGTTAAAAAATTTTACAGTCCCTTGACTCATTGTATTATATTAAAAAATTAAAAATATTGTGTAATAAAATGCAAATATATAGCTAAAGAACTTCAGCCACAGCTTTTTTATTTTATTGTTCAGTATTTAAACGCAAATCAAATTAGAAAGTTCCATATACCTAAGTTTCTAGCTAGAAATTAATTTGCCGGCCTGATACCCAGTTGTCCAGGCGCTCTGGAAGTTATATCCCCCCGTAATACCGTCAATATCCATTACTTCTCCAGCAAAATAGAGGTTTTTACAACTCATGCTCTCCATTGTCGTCATATTGATGCTCGTCAGACTAATACCACCACAGGTCACAAATTCTTCCTTATAAGTGGTCTTACCCTCTACCTGATACCTATCATTACATAGGAGATTGATGAGTTTATTTAGGCCGGCTTTGCCTAGCTCAGACCATAGCTTTTGAGTGGGGAAACCACCTTTTGCTATCATGTACTGCCATAATCTGTCAGGTAGACCGTAAGGCCTGTAGTTACTTAGTTGCTTTTGCGGGTGCTCAGAGATGATTTCCTCTAGCTTTTCTAGTACCAAGTTGTTATTCTGGACATTGACCCAATTCACCAAAATGCTAAACTTATATCCCCGCTCACTCAGTATCCGCGCTCCAAAAGCTGAGAGCTTAAGTATTGCTGGCCCACTCATTCCCCAGTGAGTAATGAGCAGCGGACCTTCAGAAACCAATTTAGTGCCTTCTATTTTTGCTCTAGCTTCCTCCACGACTATACCCATGAGTTTGACGATGCTTTCGGAAGGCATATTGAAAGTAAAGAGGGAAGGCACAGGCTCCGATATATTATGCCCCAACGCTTCTAGCCATGTCAGGCCACTGCGCTTAGGCGCGCCTCCCGTGGCGACGATTACTTTATCGAAACACTGATCCTGCAGGTTTTTTTTGAAGGAAATACAGAGCTGACCGTCTACTTTACTAATGCTTTCGACCTTTGCACCTAACAAGATTTTTATTCCTAGTCGCTCAGCTTCTTCTAGGAAACAATCTATAATTGTCTGAGAATCTTGAGAAACAGGGAAGACACAATTATCTTCTTGGGTCATCAGCGCGACGCCTCTGCTCTCAAACCAATGCATCGTATCCACTGTGCTAAAAAACTTAAATCCCTTTTTGAGCTTCTTCTCACCACGCGGATAGGCTTTGGAGAGCCGTGCGATAGAGGTTGTGCCATTGGTCACATTACATCTACCACCACCAGATACCTTTACTTTAGCTAAAAGCTTTTGAGACTTTTCTAAGATCGAGACTTGCGCTGTGGGGTGGTGTTCCATTACTGACAGGGCTGCAAAGAAACCTGATGCACCTCCTCCCACTATAGCTACTTTGTATGGTTTGTCTTTGCTCACATGGGAGGATTAATACCAGTAGTTAGCTTTTAATATAAGGGCTCTGTTGTTAGAACTTAAGGCGTTAGGGCTGCCTAGACCATTCAGTACATCATAATTGTCTACATAGACGATGAAAAGGTCTGACATCGGCGAGAAGCGCCATTGCAAGCGACTATTGAGCCCGACAAAATCAGACTGATCGACATATTGGAAGAGGGTGGTCCAGAGTAAGTTTTTAGAAAAACCGATTTCTATTTTGGAAACTAGTGCTGAGATCTGAGCAGTGCCGTAAGGGTCAGGAAAGTCTAGATCATTCCATTCGTATCCCACTCCAAAATTACCCCAGGGTTGTACTCTATAATTGGCTTCGGCTTTAAGGGTAGTGAGACGACCATTGTAGAAGCCTCCTGATTTTGCAGAGAACTCTATGGAAAGGGGTTTTCTTCTATCCGTCTCATAATCCAGTTGTAGGTCTACATTTTTATAACGCTGAGCAGGGAGTGGGGTCTCGCCAGTAAAGCTGAAAGGGTAGAGCAATTTCAGATCGCTATAGTTGACCCGTATCTGGAATTCTGCTGTTTTTCTTGTCGTCAAGAAATATCTGATTCTATTGTATTGCTCATTGAAACTCCAGTCAGGATTTGCAATAGAAAGATTTTCTATGCCAAAACGGTGCTGGTTTATCTTGCCAGTTCTAGGTCTGACTCTATAATCTACTGAAGTATATGAAGAATTGTATCCGACTCTGATAACGGTGTCTCTCTCTGCATCGTAATTATTTACTCTCGCAGTAAAGCCCATGTCAGCAAAATAGTTTTCTTGGAACATGATGTTATCAGAAATAATCGACCAGTTAGAATTAGTAAATTCTGTGCCCACGTTATAGATCATATTCTTTTCCGAAAAGCCATCTTTCATAGAATTATGGGCAGCTCCCCAGAGTTTAATCTGACCATTATCCGATTGATAGAGGGCTTCTAAGCTGGCATTTCTTCCATAATCTTTAGAGACTGACTCTGTGCCATCATAGGCTTGTCTATTCAGAAAGAGCCCTTGTATAAATGATCTGCCAAATTGTTTCTTCACAGATACCGCAGATTGGTTCTGAGCAAAAGAATTTTCTGATGATCTAGAATGGATATTCATCGCGCCTATCCTGAGGTCAGGCGTAAGGTTGCCAGTAACTCGTGCACCATAAAGAATTGGTACTGGTTCTAAGAGAGAGTTGAGGCCTATCTTTCTAGAAAAAAAGGGTCTCATTCCACCACTGCCAAAATCTGCAAATACATCTGCATTCTCTAAGAAAAAAGTTCTCTTTTCTGGCAAGGAAATATTGAATCGTGTAAGATTGGTGACCAGCTCATCTGCTTCTATCTGTGAGAAGTCAGGGTTGTATGTGAAGTCGGCATTTAGGGAAGAGCTTATAGCGACCTTAGCATCTATACCTGCATCAAATTCTACTTGAGAGCTTGTGTTGGCATCTGAAGTGATGGCACTGGTGACATAAGGGATAAGATTATAGTTGCCTTTCTTTTTTGTGGGAGGATTATCCCAGGCAAGGGTGCCTGCCCAGGTAGCATCAGGAGGCCAGAAACCTTCTGGAACTGCTGTCCAATTATGAAATTCATTGATAGCCGTGAGGTTTCTAACAAAATTTAGTCCCCACTCTTTTTCGCCTGGTCTGTATCTGAGTATTTTGAAAGGGATGGCAAATTCTGCAGACCAGTGGTCATCATGGACTCGAGTTTCCACGTACCACTTGTTACTCCAGTCTGAAGAAGTGTCACCGGTAGGAGAACGGGTGGCATCCCATTGGACGCCGACAGCTGAGGTGCCAAAGAGCACAGAGTTGGTCATAGTGTTCAGTGGATCTAGCACGACTGCTATGCCATCACTATTCCAGTACTCATCCCTCTTTAGAGTAATAATAGTAAGATCTTCCTTTTTCTGATAACACTTAGCTGCGACATAGAGGTAGTCCTGATCATAACTTAGAAATATCTCTGTTCTAGGATCTGCAGCTGGTGCATAATAAGGCATCTTCTGCCAAAAATCTGTTCCTGTTTCTGCTCGCTTCCATGTCTCTTCATCCAGGATACCATCTACTTTTATGTCTTCTAGTGCAGCAGTGATTTCGTACTTAAATAGCTCTTTTATATTTTGATGAATACTGTCTTGTGCCAAACAAAAATTTAACAATAAGAAAAAAACAAGTAGAGAGAATAAGGCTCTTTTCAAAACTAGATTTTAATGATCGGCAAATTTCGTCAATTATTTTGAGTTCTGCTTAAAGGAGTAAGTAGATAGGGTTGACTGCTTCTGGAGAAAGAAGTATCGTAAATAAAAAAGGCAGCTACGTAAATAGCTGCCTTAGGAATATTATCTTGTTTTGGTATATCCTATTCTGGTGCTCCAGCATCTATCCATGCTGTCAATATGTCGATATCGCACTGATCTATTTTAATGCCAGAGGGGGGCATTGCAGAAAAACCATCTTCATGATTAATGGCTCCTAATATTTTATTAAATCCCGCTGCTGCAAAACTCTGATCATAATCTGACATAGGAAAAGATGGTGCTGAGGCACTGTTATTGTGACAAGCGGGTGAGGTAGCACAAGATGTGTTAAGTATCTGCGAGGCACCGTTAGTGTATGTGACAGCTGCTGTGTTACAGTCCATTGGTTCTGGTTCTGGATCATCTCCTCCACAAGAAATCATAAAGAATCCGATGCACATGGCTAGTATAAAGTATAACTGTCTCAAGGTATATTTCTTTAACTTATGTAATAGATTCTATTCCGGAGTATCGTTGTTTATCCATTCAGTGATGCTGGCGATAAGTGCATCATCTAGTTTTCCATTTGGAGGCATAGCTGAAAAACCAGCATCATTATTTATCGCACCTATCATTCTCCCAAAACCTGCAGCTGCGCTTGATTGTTCATAATTAGTCAATTCAAAAATTCCAGAACCAGCTCCGTGGCACGAAGAATTTACTGCACATGAAGTATCGAAAATTTCTTTGATTGTGTTCGTATAAGTTATTTCTTCAGGAATAGGAGTACCTACACAGGTGCAATCAGCATCTACAATATCATTTTCAGTATTGGTATCACCATCATCGCAGTCATCTCCTATGTTTAGTTCTAGGGTAGCACATTCGAAGATGATAGTACCAGCACAAATACAAGAGCCACTTACAACATCATTTTCTGTATTTGCATCGCCATCATCACAGGTATCTCCTATGTTTAGGTCTAAGGTAGTGCAGTCTGGATCCTCCCCACAAGAGACTAGAGAAAGTCCTATAACAAGGCAAAAAAGTATAAAATTAAGTTTCATAGTCATTTTCTGATTTAAAAGGGCAAATCTAATAATTACTGTCAGGTAATAGTATCACTTCTGTGACATTTCTGTGACAATTAGCGCGGTCTATTCTAACATGACATTAAGGATCTCAATAGCAGCTTCTGAGATGACTGTTCCGGGCCCAAATACGCCTAGTACCCCTGCATCAAAAAGATACTGATAATCTTGTGGAGGGATAACGCCACCCACTATAGTTATGATGTCTTCTCGCCCTATTTTTTGTAATTCAGCAATAACCTGAGGCACTAGGGTTTTATGACCAGCTGCCAACGAAGAAACACCTAGTACATGCACATCATTTTCTCCTGCCTGCTGCACCGCTTCCTGTGGTGTCTGGAATAGTGGTCCTATATCCACATCAAAACCGATATCAGCAAAACTGGTCGCTATAATCTTAGCCCCTCTGTCATGCCCATCTTGCCCCAGCTTAGCGATCATAATTCTAGGACGTCTGCCGTTGAGCGCTGCAAACTTATCAGACAGTGCTCTCGCTTTTTTGAAATCTTGATTCGTCGACATTTCATTCATATATGCACCTTGTATGGTTCTATGAGTTGCTTGGTACCTGCCAAAGGTTTTTTCCATCGCAGTAGAAATCTCTCCCAACGTTGCTCTTGCTCTAGCCGCCACCACAGCCAGCTCCAGCAAATTACCCTCCCCGCTTTCTGCACAGCTAGCCACATCCGCCAAGGCACTCTCCACCGCCGCCTGATCTCTACTCGCCTTCACTTCTTGCAATCGCGCTATCTGAGTAGTCCTCACGGCTGTATTATCCACCGTCAGCACATCTATGTCTTTGTCATCATCAGACTTATAGATATTGACGCCGATGATTTTATCTCTGCCGCTGTCTATCCGCGCTTGTTTTTTGGCGGCCGCTTCTTCTATGCGCATCTTAGGGAAGCCCTGCTCTATGGCTTTGGCCATACCGCCCAGCTCTTCTATTTCTTGGATAGTTGCCCAGGCTTTATCTACCAGTTCTTTGGTTAGTGTTTCTAAATAGTAAGAGCCACCCCAGGGGTCGACAACTTCTGTTGCGCCTATTTCTGTCTGGATATACTTCTGAGTATCTCTGGCAATCTTAGCTGAGAAGTCTGTCGGCAAGGCCAGCGCCTCATCGAGAGAATTTGTATGTAAAGATTGGGTGCCGCCGAAGACTGCTGCAAGTGCCTCCACTGTTGTCCGTGCGATATTATTAAAAGGATCTTGTGCCGTGAGGCTCCAGCCCGAAGTCTGACAATGGGTACGGAGCGCCATCGACTTAGGATTGGAGGGGTTAAATTGTTTTACGATTTTAGCCCATAGTAATCTGGCTGCCCGCATCTTTGCTATTTCCATAAAGTGGTTCATCCCTATGCCCCAGAAGAAAGAAAGCCGCGGCGCAAAATCATCTATGCCTAAGCCCGCGGCAATGCCTGTCTTAATATATTCCAGTCCATCTGCCAGAGTAAAGGCCAACTCAAGGTCTGCAGGCGCGCCTGCCTCGTGCATGTGATAGCCAGAGATGCTGATAGAATTAAATTTCGGAATATGCTTAGATGTGTACTTAAAGATATCTCCCACGATGCGCATGGATTCTGCGGGCGGGTAGATGTAAGTGTTACGTACCATGAACTCTTTGAGAATATCATTTTGGATAGTGCCACTTAGGTCCGCTTGTGAGACGCCTTGCTCTTCTGCAGCGACAATGTAGAAAGCCATGATAGGAATCACTGCGCCGTTCATGGTCATGCTCACAGACATCTTGTCCAGCGGTATCTGATCAAATAAGATCTTCATATCCTCTACCGTGTCTATCGCTACCCCTGCCATACCCACATCTCCCGTCACCCGCTCGTGGTCGGAATCGTAGCCTCTATGAGTCGCTAGGTCAAAAGCAACCGATAAGCCTTTTTGTCCTTGCTCTAGATTTCTTCTGTAAAAGGCATTGCTTTTTTCTGCTGTCGAGAATCCTGCATACTGTCTGATGGTCCAGGGTCTCCCGCTGTACATGGACGAGTAGGGGCCTCTGAGGTAGGGCGCTAAGCCAGAGACAAAGGCGAGGTGTTCAGCCTTTGCGATATCTGCATGCTTGTAGGCAGACTTGATGGTAATGCCTTCTGGTGTTTCTATGTCATTGCTTAATGTGCCATCACTTGCTGCGAGGGCAGTCGTACTTCCTGTCCAAGCTTTGCTTACAAGCTCATTAGTAAAGGCTTCTATAAAGTAGCTGCCGGCTCCGGGATCTATGACCCTGTCTAGATAACTTTCGGACTGCAAGATGTGACTGATGTTTCTAGAGATCCTATTTTCAAAATCAGTATCGGTACCTTCTGTCTCTATGGACGAAGAAGGAATTACTAAGATGTCCACACCTCCCTGTATGGCGGACATAGCCTGGCAAGTGAGCTTTATTTTATTGGTGTTGTTGTCTGCGACAAACTTCTCTGTGGAGAGCATCCCTCTTAAGGTCAGTGGAACGGAGGTGTCGTGTCCATACTTTTGCAGCAGTTTGGCCCAGATGATTTTGATGGCTCTCAGCTTGCAGATGTTATGAAAATATTGCTCGTCTATATGGGTGATGATTTCTAGTTGGGCCAGTTGTTCTATGCTGCATGTTGCGCAGAGCTTTTCTAGATTACTAGCGATGGCTTTTAGCTGTGTGAGGGTGGTCTCAGTTGGGGAAGAGGGATTGCCTATTAGTTTTAAGTTGGGAAATAGTGTTGTGATTTTTTGGAGACAATTTTTTAAGTTGTCTAGGGATTTGATGTCAGAGACTTTTATGCTGCCTTTGAGGAGGGTAGGGTTTTGGTTTTTGGCTACAACGACAATGTGGAAGGCAGCGAGGAACTTGTCTAAGTTAGCATAGCTACAGTCAAAGGAGTTGTGGACCCATTCGTGTTGCACGTCAGTGAGTAGGGAGCCTAGGTCATCAGCACTTAGGGAGTCGGCTTGGCTGAGGTGTAGGCCTGTAGCGCCGGCAGAGAGGGCGGCGAGGAGGGTTTTGTTTTCGCTGGCTGGCTCGGTGCCTGCTATCAGCTCACAGATGATCCAGCCATTGTTTTTCTTGTGGCTATCTAGTTGTGATTTCCGTGGGGTAAAGTCTTCTCTATGAAAGAAGGGTGAAAAAACGAGCTCGTCATCGGCTTGCCAGTTCAGACCTTCTAGTGTCCCGCTTCTCAGGTCTGCAGTGACCTTTTCTAGCCATGCGTCTTTGCTTACTTTCTGGAAGGCATCAAATAGTTTTTCCATGGGGCTAAGATATCTAAAATAGGATTGGGTAGGTTTAAAACTTGAAAATTTGGAAGGACTTAAAACTGGGTATTTCGAATGGTGACTATTCCTGGTCATAATCTAGATAGCCTTGTGGTATTAATCTATTATTGTAAGCTACTTTTCTTATGCTTTTACTAAGTTGGATATGATTATTTTTAGGTATTAAATTTTGTGTTGTGTCTTTTGATATTACTGTTTTAAATAACTTCCCGATCCTCACAACAGAACGCCTCGTCCTGCGCGCCTACAAAGAAGAGGATGCAGGGCCACTACTTAAATTGAGAACAGATCCTTTGGCAATGAAGTTTATGGACAGAGATCCATTTAAGGATAGGGTTGAGTCTCTTAAGTTTGTCCGAGAGAAAGAGGCGGATCGTATTGCGCATAAAGGGATCTCATGGGTTGTCTGTAAGAAAGCAGATGAAGAGTTTATGGGTGATGTTGCCTTCTGGAGATTGTTCTCTAAAGATCACAGAGCTGAGATAGGTTATAGCCTGAGGTCAGAATATTGGAAGCAAGGCTATATGACTGAGGCCTTGAGAGCTGCACTGTCATGGGGTTTTGAGAAGTTGGGCCTGCACTCAGTGATGGCAGACATTAATCCTGAGAATAATGCTTCCCGCCAGTTATTGCTTAAGATGGGTTTTATGAAAGAGGGCTATCATCGGGAGAATTATTTTTATAAGGGGGAGTATCTGGACAGTGAAATGTATGGACTGATCAAGAGTGACTTTGTTACAAAAATTTGAGCTCAGATAGTTTTGGCTTAAGTAGAAGTATAAGTTTAGTGGAGTTCGTTTATCCTTGATATTAGCTGTTTCATATATGAATTATCCCGACTTGAAACATTGATTCTAAATATTTTTCTCAGTGTTCTTAAATTAGGTTATCAGGGTCAATCGCAATTGGCAATCGAGGGAAGCGGAATGGCCTTTTGTATTTTAGGTGGAAAGAGTAGAATTTCCGTCAAAAAACAATGGCATGTTTGAAGTTCTAATGCGTAAGCAATGGAACGAGTTTGCGCTTGTTTAGGAAATTTTATTCTTGGAGCCGTTAAGAAATACAAACAGCCTTGATTTTTGTTTGTCTTTGTATCAAGACAAAGACAAGAGAAAAAATAAATTAATAGGAAAATAAATTTAAGTATCGACGACAGAAGAAGCTTTATTAAAAAATCTGCAGCCCTAACAATGGGAGCAGGGGCAATGGGAGTAATAACATCTCCATTGCAAGCACCTCCAGGAATTACGCCTCAAGTAAATGGAATCAATATCGTAGGACCGAAAGAAGGCTATACCCCAGAAATAGGAACTTTAGTGTCCATGATGAATTGGATGCGGAATACTATGCTAAGGCCAGTGTTTGGCATGTCACAAAAAGATCTCGATTACTTGCATGATGCTAATTCTAATTCCATAGGTGCGATGCTTATGCATCTGGTGGCTACGGAGAGATTTTATCAAGACAGAACTTTTGAAGGCAATGTGCATTTTGAGCCAGGTGAGGATGAGATGTATGAGGCTGCTTCCAATCTTAGAGATGCAGGTAGAGCAACTTTTAAAGGTAAGGAGCTTGATTACTATCTAGAGAAGTTAGAAGCCTGTAGAGCCTTTAGTCTAAATGAAATGGCTAAGTAAGATGATAAGTGGTTAGAATTTGTGGATACCCAATTTTGGGGCAGTCCGACCAATTATTATTGTATGTGGTTTCATGTAGCTGAGCACGAGTCCACTCACATGGCCAAATTAAATACCTAAAAAGCAGATTGCATACTAAGGGGGAAGTAAGCTATAGCTGATGCTTTAATATTCAGAGGCCTTTGCTAGATGGATTCACTAGTGTGGAGGATGTAAGTAGAGCCTTCTAATGGTATCATGAAGTCTGAGTCACTAAGTCCCGCCTCTTCTCTGTAGTCTATCAATTCTTGTTTGGACCTCTCAGGATTGTCATCTGCAAGTGGGAAGGTGCCGAAGTGCATAGCAACGCTAAATCTGGATTGTACATCTTGGTGTACTTGGATAGACTGGTCGGGTGAGATGTGTATGGGTGACATAAACCATTTAGGTAGATAAGCCCCTATGGGAATGAAAGACAAATCAAAGGGTCCTTCCTTAGCTCCTATTTCCGTGAATACATCAGAGTAACCGCTGTCACCAGTATAATAGATTTTTCTCTCATCATATGAAATGATAAAGCCTGCCCATAAGGTCTTGTCTCTATCAAAAGTGCCTCTGCTAGAGAAGTGATTGGCTGGAGTAGCTTTTATTTTTAGTTGTCTGAAGGCTGTTGCTTCCCACCAGTCTAATTCATGCACTTTCTTGCAGCCATATTTTTTAAGGATAGATGTCAGGCCAAGTGGAGCTATGAAAGTAGGATTGTACTTCTTAGCTAAGCGCTTAATAGTATGCTTGTCCAGATGGTCGTAATGATTGTGACTGATAAGTACTAAGTCTATCTGAGGCAGATTTTCAAAGGTGATGCCAGGTGGTCGCATGCGCCGTGGGCCAGCCCACTGGAATGGGGAACAGCGCTCTGACCAGATAGGATCTGTAAGAATATTTAGTCCAGCTATCTGAATGAGAAAAGTACTATGATTGATAAAAGTATACTGGATGTCATCTGAGGGAGGGGCGGGTATGGTTCGGCTTTTGTATTCTGGGTCTACTACTTTTTGCCACTTGTCAGGTTTTCTTGTCCGCCCATATTCACTGACCTCTTTGAGACCTTTTGCTGGTCGCCTACTGGGATTGATAAATTTTGTTCCATTGAAGTGATTAGAAATCGGGCCCTGGTACGGTTTGCAGGAAAGGAGATAGCCAAAGGCGATAACTAAGAGAACGAAAAAAGCAATGGTCAATAGTAGTCCAAGTAGGAAGGTGATGATCATGTAGATAGTTTCTGAAAGAAGAATTAACTAGGAATGGAAGCTGTTTGTTTAAAGCTTATTAGCAATTTGCAAATATTATTCTAAATGGTTTCTAAAAAGGACAAGGTTTTAAGATTGTTATCTTCTGTCATGAGTTGAGCATCATGCGCCATAGCAGTTGCAACGATAATTCTATCAGCAGGATCTCCATTGATGGCATTGGAAAATTGTCTAGTGAGGTCTCCGATTTCTGCGGTCAGAGGAAGGACCTTGTAGGCTCTCTTTTTAATGAGGTCTTTAAAAAATTGATTAATAGTAACTGAAAGTTGCACTCTGTTTTTACCTACCAGCATGCCCATTTCCCAATAGGAGATAGTAGAGATATAGCAATTGCCTTTATTTTTCTTTAGGAGGGCTTCAGCTTTCTTAGAAAATCTTGCATGACCCATCAGGTCCCAGATCAGATAATGCGTATCTACAAGTATCTTTCTCTCAGTCATTTGGTTCTGCTGCTATGGATGGATTGTTGTACAAAGAATCATCTAGGTAATCAAATTCCTTAAGCGGCTGGTCTATGATATTGTCCTGTATAGAGATGCCTCCATTCTTGTAAGCCTTAAGTCTTTTCTTGTAGGCTTTATCGTCATCTACGACTTCTGGCTCTATTCTAGCTATAACCTTCCCTCTCTTAGTAATCAAGACAGTCTTACCCTCAGTTACTGCTGCTAAGTATTGCTTAAGGTTATCTCTTAGTTCTGATATAGGGACTGAAATATCCATTCGTACAAATAAAACGTACAAAATAGAATATTTAGTTCAGAAAAACAAATAGATACTACATGTGGAGAACAGCTTAGTCCTTAAACACAGGCTGCTTCTTTGCCATATAAGCCATCATCGCTTCTGCCAGATCAGGGGAGATAAGATGGGTAGCATTATAGCGAGCCATTTCATTCATGGCATCAGCTACTGTGTGGTCTCTTTTGTAAAGCAACATTTTCTTTATGCCTCTAATACCTAATGGCGACTTTGAAGCAATCATCTTTGCCAGTTTATGCACTTCTTCCATCAGCTGTTCTTGTGTTCCATAAGACTTAGCGACCAGGCCTATCTCTTGTGCTTCTGGACCGAATACTGATCTGCCTGTGTAAGCTAGTTCCGCCACGATACTAGGATTAATTATCGTAGGCAAGCGCTGTAGCACACCGATGTCTGCAACGATGCCTAGGTCTATTTCTTTGATACTGAAATAAGCATCATCTGTACAGTACCTCATGTCACAGGCTGACACAATATTTATACCGCCTCCTATGCAAGCTTTGTGTACCGCTGCAATGACTGGAACTCTACATTCTTCTATTGCTGAAATAGTAGATTGTAAGTCTAGGATGAAAGCTTCTAGTTTTTCTCTTCTCTCCTCGCTCTCGGGTTCCATAGCGCCTGGTATGCGCGCAAAGGCTTCCAAGTCCATGCCTGCACAGAAGTTTTTGCCTTCTCCTTTTAGAATCACTACTCTAGCCTCAGGAATTGCGGAAACGTCTTGGAATACTTGCTTGAGCTCCTGCCACATAGGAAGGGTTAGTGAATTAGATTTTTCGGGTCTATTGAATGATACTGTAGCAATCTTTTCAGAAACAGAAACTATAAAATTATCGTAGGTCATAGCTAGTAGTTACTTGTTTAAATTAATTACAAGATAGTGTATCTCTTATTAGTCTTTACATGAAATAGGCTATATTGCTCAGAGTCAAAGAACCAGTTTATTATACTAGTTTTACCAGATGTCAAAAATTCATATTGTCTTTGGGCCACAAGGCGCTGGAAAAACAACCTACTCTAAAAAATTATCAGAAGAAGTGGGAGGTGTCCATGTATCGATAGATAAGTGGATGTGGAAGATGTACGGTGTAGACCTACCTCAACCCTTAAATTTAGCTTGGATTATGGAAAGGGTGGAAAGGTGCGAAGAATTGATATGGTCTACTGCTAGTGATATTACAGCTAGGAGTATAGATGTAATTTTTGATTTAGGATTTACGAAGATTGCTAAAAGGAAAAAGTTTTATTCTTTAGCAAAAGCACATGGACTTACTATACAATATCACTTTGTCAAAGCACCTAAAGCATTGAGAAAGGAACGAG
>CALLAE010000019.1 GCA_938002665.1 uncultured Saprospiraceae bacterium
AGGTGTCCCTTTTATTACAAAGGCTCTGTCTTTCCACCCAAAACCATTGGAATGATCGGTGTAGAAAGGAGAATTACTGAGCTGTTCCCAGTTTTGTGAATACATTAATCCACTAGTAAAGAGTATTGAAAAAGTTATAACAAAACTCTTTTTCAAAGAGTCCAAGAATTTAAAATTGATCATAAATGGTTAATTACGTTTTTCGTTTAATGTGGCGGATGAAAAATGCAAGCTTCCACAATGCATAATTCATCAGGTTTAAATGTAAAAGATTAGTTAATGCTACTGTGTCGGGGGTGCGACCTAATTTGATTGAGACTTTGAATTGCCAAAAAGTTAAAGAATACAACAATTGAGTACTTAGTAGGATTGTCTTTAGAAATCTATAGTCTTTAAAACTGGAATATGGCACCTTTTGTTTAAAGCCGTAGAATTTGTCTTTTTAGTTCATGAGAATTTCGGACATATATATAAATTAATATAAAATACTCTCTCTATTATAGGTTTCTTGGTACTTTCGGTTTATTCAAGATGTAGATGAGCTTAGTTGTATTTGTTGGTTGTTTTCTTTTAGCTCTTAGTGGTTCATATGGCCAATCAATAGAGGATAAGATTAATTCTGTAGAGCAAGAGAAGGCTCAGCTAGAAAAGCAGATTGCATTACATGATCAACAATTAGTTAACCTTACACATAAGAGCCTTATAGCTGATCTCCATAAGATAGGGCTCCCTTCCAGTAATTACATAGAACACAGTGCAATGATTCTGGAATATGATGAGGCACATGAACAAGCTAAATGGGTATCACACATCATCCATCCTAAAATTGAGACAGGAAAAGAAGAAAGAACGGATGATTTTAGAGTTGATCCCAAAGTGACTACAGGCACTACTGTCCAAGAAGATTATTTTCTCTCAGATACAATGGCTAATGGGAAGATTACTTATGATGGCTATGGATATGATAGAGGTCATCTAGCGCCATGTAATGATTTTAGATGGTCTAAGATTGCTACTTCTGAAAGTTTCTATTATTCCAACATGTCTCCACAGCATGAGGATTTCAATCAAGGCATGTGGCTAGAATTAGAAAATCAATTAAGGAAGTATGTACTTCTATATAAGGTACCACTTGTAGTCGTTACGATGCCCATATTAAGGGATGACCTACCAAAGGTTAAGAGATCACTCAATGGTGTTTCAGTTCCTGAGAAATTTGCTAAGGCTATCTATGATCCAGTGAATAAGCGTGGAATAGGCTTTGTAATGGAGAACAAGAAATTAGAAGGTCCATTAGAAACTTATGCAGTCAGCATAGATGATGTAGAAGAGATATCTGGCTTAGAAATATTTAGAAATGTTTCTGAGGATATAGAAGCGAGACTGGAAAAGCGTAGTTGGATAGAGAATCTTAGAAATGGTGACCTAGAACCTATCCATTATTCAGACTTACCTAAGGGAAAGTTTAACTCTGCACAAGCCACCTACCACATGGGAGAGAAGGTCACTATCTGTGGACATGTGGTTGCATCCAGATTTACTAGAAAGGGAAATCTTATGATTAGCTTTGATAAGAAAAGTAAAAACAAGATTTTCCAAGTGTTCTTAAGAAAAGATAACTTGATAAATTTTGATACTGATATAAAGGAAAAATATGTCAATCGTGCTACCTGTGTAACTGGTAAGATAGAGGACCTCTATGGAACGCCAACAATCTTCCTTCGTAACCAAAAGAACATAGAATTATTTTCCCCTAATTCTGAAGAAGAATAATTAGACTTCTTCTTTGTTTTTGCTAAGCAAATATTCTCCCACCCTCAACGCATTTGCACTAATTGTTAGACTAGGGTTTACCGCTGCAGAAGTCGGCATGAAGCAGGCATCCACTACGCTGAGATTACTGATACCTCTGAAGTTGCAGTTTTTATCGAGAGCCGAAGTTTCAGGATTATTCCCCATCCGGACTGTGCCCGCAGAATGCGAGAAGGTTCTGATATGATGCGTATAGTAAAAGATAGCCCCTGCTTTTTTGAGAATCACTTTTGCTTTTTTTGCAAGTGCATTGACAGCGTCAGTGTCTCTCTGAGAATACTCGTGAGAAACCTCTGCAACTGGCATTCCATATTTACCTTCTTTGTTATAATCTATCTTAATGTAGTTGTCATATTGTGGTTGGTCTTCTGCTATAGCGAGAAGGCCTGTGAGGGGCTTGACCAGTTTGCCAGCTAATTTCCCTAGTGGTCCTGGTACTTCATTTTCTACTAGCCCAGCGGGTGGGGTAGATATTTGCTGTAGACTGCCCAGTTTGCCTTTAGGCTCAGTAATTTCTTTGTGTCCAAAATAATAATCTAGGATACATATTTCTTTATGAAACCGGCCTTGCTTATCTGCTGTTCCGGGATAGATGCCAAAGATGATACTGTTTACATGACGCATGAGATATCTCCCTACCACTTTGCCACCGGGATTGAGCTTTTCTAGTCCGGATGCTAAAAGCAGATGTGGAGATGCGAGTGCCCCAGCAGATACAATGAAATGCTCTGCATGCAAATGTAGGGTTTCAGAAGTAGTACGGTCATACACCTCCACAGAAGTGATAGTGCCATTAACTTGATGTAGTTTAGTCGCAATAGTATTAGCTCGGAGTTCCATTCCTAGGCTTTGGAGCTTGGGGATGACGATAGTAGCCAGGTCGTTTTTAGCGCTGATGGCACAAGCAAAGGTATCGCAGGTCGTGCAGAGCTGACACTTACGGTCTGGGCCTTCTTTACTCACGGTATGATTGATAGCCATGGGAAGAGAGAAGGGTTTTAGGCCGATCTGCTGTGCGGCAGATTTTAGTTTTTTGGAGATATCGGCTAGGGGAGCGGGGGCTTGAGGAAAGGGTCGGCTCCTTGGGGGTTCGGTAGGATCTGTCCCTGCCTCTCCTGCGATGCCTAAGATCTGTTCTGCTTCTGAATAGTAAGGCTCTAGGTCCGCATAACTGATGGGCCACTCAGCCTCGGAATCTCTTGTAATCTCAGGGCCCGGCTTAAAATCCCCCTCTCTAAACCTAAATGAAACACCACCATAAAAAACTGAAGGGCCTCCCACACAGGAGTAGACTCCCATCTGCTTTTTGTTGCCCCCCTTGACAACTTCATAAGGAAGGGTTTTGTCATAATTAGTTGTCAGATCCAGAGAAGCTTGATGACCCCAGTTCTCAGGTCCACGTTCTACCCACTTGCCGCGCTCTATCATCAGCACTTTCTTGCCTGCCTCCACTAGTTTTTTGGCCGTCATACTACCGCCAAATCCACTTCCGATGATGATATAGTCGTATATCTTTTCTTTCTGCCCCATATAGCTGCAAAATAGACAATCTGATAGAGAAGATTTGATTCTAAATAGTACTTTTAGCACAGAGTATGAGCGACCAGATACACCAGTCCAAATTTGATAACATAGTCAACCCTAAGACTATAAAGCGTGGTATCTTCTACTTTGTGACCATTACCATAGTCGCACTTACAGGCATCTTTTTCTATACGAATACAGGTAAGACCTTGGAAGTCTGGTCTCAGCTAGATTGGAGGTACGGCTTATTCTGTTTTGTTTTTGTCTTCAATGACTTATGGCTAGGAGGCCTGAGGAATCATATTTTCGCTAAGGAGTTTAACCCAGGTATTCCGTCCATGGTTGCCATGAAAGCCAATGTTGCTAATATCTTTTTAGGAGCCGTAACACCATCACAGACTGGAGGAGGAGTGGCCCACTGGTATGTGTTTTGGAAGAATGGCTTGAAGACACCAGACTTTATTATTCTCAGCTTTATCAATTTTGTCTCGACCATTATTTTCTTTTTAGCCTCAGGATATTGGGCTATGAATATATTGCAGGATAAGGTACCAGAGGGTATGGTCGCTGGACTAGCCAAGTATAGTTTTAGTGTATTTGCGACTATAGGGACCCTCATAGTTGTATCCCTTATTTTTCCTAGAGTCATAGGCCTCTTTCTAGATAAGTTAGGTCACCTGATAAAGCGGGTTTCAGAACCTAAAGGCGAGAAGTTAATTGCCTTTGGAAAGAAGACTGAGAAAACGATGCAGGATTATCAGCAGCAGACGATTGGCCTTTTTAAACGGAAGCCTTGGCTTATAGTAATGAGTTTTGTAATTACAGTCTTTCTTTATCTTAACAAGTATGCCTTGGCTTATTTTATAGTTCTGGCCTTTGGCTTGAAGGTTGATTTCTGGACGGTTATAGCCTTGCAATCTGTAGTGCACCTCTTGCTCTATTTTGCGCCTAGCCCGGGTGGAAGTGGGATAGCAGAGGTCAGCCATTCTGCACTTATGTCCAATGTTATTCCTGCAAAGTATCTCGCAGCCTTCGCCCTGATACAGAGGAGTATCATGATCTTGATACCAGCCCTGCTCGGTGCCTTTGTCATTATAAAAACGATGAATCAGGAGAAGCTATAGCGGCCAGCTGATAAGCTACTTACTTTCTTCTTCTAGGTGATCAAGAAAGACTATTCCATTGAGATGGTCTATCTCATGCTGGAAAATAACAGCTGTAAAGTCTTCTACCATTTCTATGTGATGAGTGCCATCTACCTTATCATATTCTAGGAGTATAGCATAAGCTCTATTCTGTGTAGTCGCTTGCTTGTTTGGGATGGAGAGGCAGCCCTCCATACACGGTTGCTTCTTTTTTGAGTATTGTTTTATAACAGGATTGAGATACACTTCAAAAGGGAATTCTGGTTTGTCAAAGCGTTGTACCCAGATGATGTTTTTAAGTATACCCACTTGAGGAGCTGCTATGCCGACACCTAGTGACATACTATCACGTACGGTACTGAACATTCTGGAGATGAATAGTTCTAGGTCTTTATCCTTAGGATCTGCAATGACAGTGGAGGATTTTTTTCTAAGTAGAATAGAATCAGAGGTGTTAGTCAAGAGGAATAACCGCATAGGATCTTCAGCAGTGCCATCAGTAAAAAGAGACAGTTGTTCTTTACTGAAGTTGGAAGAAGATAGGACTTGTTTAGTTTCGGAATTAAGTTGTTTTGTTGCTTTACAACTGGTCAGTAGAGCAAAAGCGAGGCAACAAATTAGGAGTTGTTTCATAAGTGGAATTCAAAAAAAATTATTCGTAACCGTTCGCTTCTAGAAAAGGAATCCCGAACATGATGAAAAGTATGAGTACGACCAGACAGATAATGCCCAACTTAAATATGGAAAAGATTGTATTGCCTGTCAGGCCATCTTTACCAAAGTCATGATTCATCAGTTTGAATAGACCACTAAGAAGAGAGTAGACAAAACCACCACCAGCAAATAAAAAAACCAAGGCTGAAATCATGTTATCATTTTTTGTCGAAGGTAAGTTAAATGAAGCATCTTTAAAAAGAATGATGGCCATCACATCCATTCTGTAGGAATTGATTAGAGAAAAATGGATCGAAGCATATTTTGGTTGAGCGGTGACAACTATAGGAACTTGTAGTGTTGTCAGTGGTTTATAAAGATAAATAGCATATTTTGTTCTTGATTTCGGTATTTATTCGTCGAAGGTATTGAAACGAAAAAAGAGAATTATGAAATTCAGCAAAATCTTTGGGTTAATTATTTTATCATTTTTAATTAATCAATGCT
>CALLAE010000020.1 GCA_938002665.1 uncultured Saprospiraceae bacterium
AACATTAATATGTGAAATCAACAAAAGAAAAAGAAGCAAAAAGAAAAATTATACATAGTAGTAATTGTAATGTGATTGAATAATTCTGATTACAATACTAAAGGACGAGCGGAGGATTATACTGTAGAAATGATTTACGATGCCTTGCAAGACCCAGGCATAGTGCCATTAGGACTCGGAGTCACGAGTATCAGAGATTTTAGGAACAGATTAGCAGCTTTACATCTAGGTAATACACCGAACAACTTAGTTGAACATAATAACTTAATAGATGTCTATGATGTGTTTAATTAATTCTAAAACTATGAAAAATTTGATTTTCATTTTACTTGGCTTATTACTACTAAGCTCTTGTCTAAAAAATACAGAAGATGCATTCGCAGCTTGTCCATGGGAACCGACCTTTGTTTATCAAGAACATCGTCATCATATGTATTTTCCCTTAACCTTATCACCTCAGCAGACCACTTATCAAGTCGGTGATACACTTAGGGTCTCTATGATATTTTCTGATTCCATCTATGATGGTAATTACGATAGAAAGTTTAAGATTCCTAATTATCCTATGAGGATGGCGACGACATTGTTTAAGTTAGAGGCTGATACTATAAAGTGGGGTTTTGATTCTAATTCTCTCCTGCTAGATTCTACTTTCCAAAGTCGCATCCTTCCAGGAAGTGACAGAATAGGTACTGCTGTATATGGTATTCCTGTGCATGAGAATGACAGTTATAATTATTTTTTCGATATCATCCTGACGACACCAGGGACCTATGTAATGCAGAGCCGCGATGATTATATGGTCGCTTCTGGTAGGTCTGAGTTCTATAAAGAGGTCCTAAATATAGACTTCGAAGGACGGTGTCAGGGTATAGGATTTTCGGTCCATATTAGAGTACAGGGTGACAATCAGGTATGGGAATTCTTAGATGAATTCAAAGCGTTTAATGAATTGTCTAACAACATATGGGGTAGTCAAGTTGATAGCCTCAATCAAGCCATAGGCACCAATGGACGATGGCTGGAAGCATGGGGTACTTATTGTTTTGAGGTAGTGGAGTGATGAGTATGTTTTTTATAAGCAAAGTATGATACATTAGGGCCACCCATATGCTACGTGGGTGGCTCTATTTTTATTTATTAAAGACTTAATGTGATGAGGTGTCTAGCAACTAAGCAACATTGCTCGAGAAGCGCGAGGCGCTTTTGAATAAAATAATTCTTCTCGGCCACTCGCAAAGTCCTTTTGTCTGAATTAGAATTTTTAGGATTTGGGGATTATAGGTTTTTTTATCTAGTATATTACCCCTAAATGTGTTAGAACCTTCAAACAGCATTTTTTCATCTCGAGCCTGTGGAGAGATCTCCGTTCTCGTTAGTAGACAGATACCATGAACAATACAATAGCCATCAAGCCTCCACTTACTCTGTCACTACTAGTTTTATCATTTGACTGCCAGCGTCTTTACCGACTACATAACAGAAGTATACGCCGACTGGCAAGAAGTCTAGCTGAAGTTGGGTCTCCTGATGGAATGTTTGCGTAAGTAAGTTGACACCTAGTCTATCATAAATCTCTAACTGAACTTCATTTATTCCACCTGAGTAGATAGTCAAAACTTCATTCTGGGATATAGGGTTAGGATATATGTTTGCTAAAATCTGTGACTGAAGATCACTTATCGAAGAAGATTCTTTGACCATCAAATTTTCTGTAGTGTTAGTTACGATAGGCGGATTAGCATCAAAAAAGATGTTTGCCGTATTCGTTATTAAGGTCCTATCTTCTATACCTTCTTGGGGGTTGATTTCATACTTAATGTATCCATGACTCATGGGTTCATTAGAAGTACTATCAGGAAGATTGATATCTCTAAATAGGAATTCTACCTCATGACCACTGACTATAGTATTCATCTGGTGGCTACTGCCTAATACATTGAAGGTCTCCATATCCAGGTTATCATCTATGAGATCTTTTATCCTCACGTTATACGCTACATCATTACCAGTATTCTGAAATCGGATGGTGTAGGTTAATTTCTCACCATACGGAGTTCTATAATCATCATCTACTCCAGCTGGAGAAACAAGTTTATCGTTCGGATCATAAGAACATAATATGTATCCATTTTCGTAGTACTCAGCTAATACTATATTCTCATTGTTTCTTTCTAAGGTGGCCTTCACCTCATGGTCAAAGCTCTCTCCTGTGAATGTTTCATCAGGCATATTAAATAAGATAGCTACTTCTGCTGTCTGAAAGGGTAAGAGATCTGAAAAACTATAGCTGTAGATATTATTCTCAATATTAGATGGCACTGGATCTGATTGCACTATTTCGAATTTTGGATCAGCTTCGAAACTGAGTACTATTTCTTCACCTGCTGCTGACTCAATACCCAAATTCTGAAAGGTCAAAAGCATAGTCTGCTGAGTATTACATCGGGCAAAATAGGCACTAGTATTTAACTCTCCTTTGAGATTTTCCTCAGCGAGTACTAGTCCGAAATTAAGTTCTTGAAAACTAGCTTCAGTACCATCAAAAACAAAAGAGAACCTTTCGACAGGAGTAGTTAAGTTCCATCTACCTAGAGGCTCATTGGATAAATCTAATTCCAGATCATACTGCTCGCCTTCAGTCGCAAAGTGAAAAAATCGTCCAGATTCATCATCTACATAGATGGAATAGCCCTCTGACAACAATCGTAATGGTATATCATTGATGCCTTTTTCACCTGGATCCTGAACACCATTTTCGTTGCTATCATAAAAAAGTGCGCCAGAAATAAAGTTGTTCTTACAACCGTCAACTGCCTCTACAATATCAAATCTTACAATGCTATCACAGCCATATATGTCAGAGAGAGCTACCTCATATGTGCCTGTCTCATCAAAGGTCTCAGTACCAATTTCAACGGCTTCCCCATCGCAAAGTTCTATTTCACCAATTGGGAATATTTCATTTTCGTGGACATTGATTTCAAGGTTAATTGTACTATCACAACCATCTGATGCTATAGTTTTAAATCGACTACTACCTGATTTGAAAAAAGCAAATCCAGCAACCCAAACCGTGTCACCATGGCAAATATCTATTTCACCTAGATCTGTGTAATATTCAAAAATCTCAACCTTTTCAGGGTTAGATAGCTTACAACCATCAGGATGTTCAGCGTAGGCTTGATAGGTGCCCTCTACATTAGGAATCCATCGGGTCAAAGCAATAGAATTAGGAGTTGCTCCTACTGTAGCAGCTTCTTCATCTTCTGTCAACGCAATACCGTCTTTGTACCACTTAACTGAGGTAGACCCTGGAATATCAAAATCCAACCTTAAGAATCCACAAACATGACCATGATTATAAGTTAGAGGAATCATGCTGTCACATGCGCACTCATCATCATTTAAGTCTATGAGACCATCTCCATCATCGTCTATACCGTTGTTACAGATTTCTTGTCCAGCAAGAGCGAGACTAAAGAATAGAAACACAAGAGAAATCACAGTCCTTAGCAGGCTGCTAAATGGGGTAAAAGCTATCATCTTTAGATATTGTTCAATTAGTAATTTGGCGGTAGGCTTTGGAGTAGCAAAATTGTTCCATTTATCAATAACTGTCAAATACTTGTCACTAATTCCGGAATTTAAATATATCGGACAGCTCGACAAGAGAATAATTTTAAGGTGAGCTACTAGATCTAATAAGCAAGTAAAGTATCTTAGCAATTATGAATACCATCAACGTTGTACAAAAACTATCCACCTTTTCAGACCACTGGCATCCTAGAATTATAGGAGAGCTCAATGGACAAGCTGTTAAAATTGCTAAGCTAAAAGGAGAATTTATCTGGCATGCGCACAAAGATGAAGACGAGCTCTTCTACATTCTCAAAGGAACATTGAAGATGGAATTTCGCGATGGCATAAAAGAAATAAGTGAAGGAGAGATGCTGATAGTGCCTAAGGGAGTGGAGCATCGGCCTATAGCGGATGAGGAGGTGCACGTTATGCTCTTTGAGCCTTTAGAAACTAAGCATACTGGAGAGCTAGAGCATGAGCTGACTAAGAAAAATCTAGAAAGAATTTAGCTCACTCTGAAAAGATGATTAGCTGTTCTCGGCATTTTTTTGTTGTAGGATTTTCTTAAGCACAACAACTTGCCCTAGGTGATAATTAAAGTGCTCTATAAGACCCGTAAGGTTTCTATAGTAGTCACCATACTTTTCTTTATGAAAGACCTCCCACATTTTATCTAGAGGTACTGTTTCTATGAGGCTGGCGCAGCGTTCACAATCTTGGAATATTTTTTCTATAAACGCATTCCAGTCATTTTCACTAGCGATAGGTGGATGGTCAAAACTGAATTTGTCTCTTATCTCTAAAGTTCTTCCTTCCAAAAATTGGCTGACACCAGCGATATAATAATTCATGTGAAAGATGAGAGTCGCTATAGTATTAAGACCATAGACTTGCTGAGTAGCGAGCTCCCAAGTAATACCTGTTAAGTGTCCCTTTAGATCTGGTCCAGACCAACTGCCGCCCAGATAGACCGCTCTCAGTTGTTTTGCAATGTGTTTAGACAGTTCCATAGCTCATGCATTTAATGAAGTAGTTATGATGATGCTAAATTATAAAAAGCACACCACCATAGGTCGAATGCTTTTCTATAAGGATAATGAATCTTTGATTTTATTTAAGGACCCTGTTAGGCAGATCTTCTCAGACTTACCGGCGAGTAGCTTCTCATCATAGAATTAATCATTTGTAGACGTGGTCTAACCTTATAGTCAAAACCAATTTCTAATAGTTGAGTGGGGAACTTGAGAGAGTCTTTCAGAGTTATTTTAGAACCCTCTACTTCTTCCCATTCTAGCAAGCCTACTTCTTGCACCTTACTCATAGTCGTATCACCATACAGGTTTTTCATTCTAATAAACAGCTCTACATCAAATAACCACCTAGACAAAAATGCAGAATCAAAAAGATAACCTGCAGTCAATCTTGTAAATACCTTTGCTCCACACTGTGTATCTTTGATAGGCATGCCAATCAAGAACCGAATCATCATTCCTATAATACTACTAGCAAATTTCCTGAACACCGACCTATCTATATCTCCGCTCGCTTCCATCTTTCTAGATCCGAACACCATACTCTTTCCAGTAAATTTTAGCACATTTACCAATCTCTTGTAATCTTCGAAACCAGTAGCTAGATCTGCATCTATGTAACCAACATTGAGTACTGGCGTATTTCTGATCAAACACTTTGTGCCTCGTCGCACCGCCTCTGCCTTGCCACCATTCTTCTTCATATCATGTACCAATACTCTATCTTGCTGACCAAACTGAAAGTCTTGTAGCTGTGTCAGTGTATCATCTCCACTCCCATCATTGACGAAACACAAGACATACTCTGGATTATTGTCTAAGAAGTTTTGGAAAGCAGCAAAGTTTAATCTGTCTGCTTCATTGTAACATGGTATAACTATTCCGTTTTTCATTCCCTTAGTTTTAATTTGACTTTAAATATTCTGATCGACTAATTATGATTCAAATATGCCTGCTATTTGAGCTTAGATTCCCGATATTCTATCTGATTATAATAGTTCTCGTTTTTTGGTAGAAAACCACAGATTTTTGGAATTGTATAATGCTGGAATAGGTGCTACCTTGAGTACTGAATAATTAAGGGGCCTAAAAACCCGCAGAAAAGTCATATTAGGTTAAGAAGTCATTTGAATAAAGCCAGACAATATTATTTATTAGCCATCCTTTTGGCTTTACTCTTTCATGGCACCATACTGTCATTTACGATGGGCAACACTTATGATGCCTATGTACATATGTTCTTCGGGAGCCATTATGCGGAAGGTTGGTTTGAGACCTGGAATTACAAATGGTATACAGGATTTACAATGACCAGCTACCCTCCCTTGGTCCATCAGCTCATTGCCCTTTTCTCTTTTATCATCGGACTTAAAGGTGCCTTTATGGTCTGTGCTCTCATAGCAATCAGTCTCTTTATCAGAGGCATTTTTCATTTCTCCAAAATATGGGTTAGCGAGTTGGCTGCGGGCTACGCTTGTCTAGCTGCTGTATTATCCTCTTCCTACTTAGAGGCTGTCCACATATTTGGTCAGCTCCCAAGCATAACAGGAATAGCACTATTGCTCAATGCCTGCCCTGAACTATATAAGTGGATACGGTTTAATCGCTGGTCCTACTTTCTTACTGGTATTTCTATAATTGCCTGTCTCACCGCTGCTCATCATGTGACGACAATCTTTGGGATGATCTTTTTTATAGCTCCAGTACTAGGGGTTGCCGTACTAGATATCTGCATTTCAGAAAAAGGAAGCATCTCCGAAGTGAGGCCTCTAGATTTTATATCCAAAGTCTGGAAACTCTCCCCTAAAGCTATCCTCATAGGTGTAGTCGTCATCTTAAATACGATCTTGATAATATTCCCGTACTGGTACTGGTCCAAGACAGACCCTATAACACAGGTCAGTATACCACATGGCTCACGTGCTTCTTTTATTTCAGAGCCTTCTTTGGGTCTGGTCTTCTTTCTTATTCCTTGGGGTATCATGCTCCTATTTCTCCCAGCTATCTTTCAAAAGATATTTCATAAAAGAAATCTATTTCTGGGCTTGTCTTTTCTTCTTGCCTTTGTATTGGGTACGGGGGGTACGACTCCACTACCCAAAATGATCTTAGGTGAAAACGCCTTCAATATATTGACCCTAGATAGATTTACTTTTTGGGCAAGCATCATGGCTCTGCCCTTTTTTGGGCAGCTTTTATTCAGCATGATAGAAGGCACAATGTCCATACATATGAAACAGAAGTTTGGAGAGTTAACGCATAAGGCTGTTTGCCTTATAGTAGTCATCATGATGTTGACTACTGCAGCTTTTGTCATTAACTTTTCTAAACTAAAACCCTTACAACCCAAACCCATAGAGGTAGACCCCATAGTCAGTTTTATGGAACGCGATGGACATGATAGATGGCGCTATATGACCTTGGGTTTTGGTGATCAGATTGCCTGGCTTGCTGCTAATACAACAGCACTATCCGTAGATGGCAATTATCACTCTGCCAGAAGATTACCTGAACTTACTTCTCGTGCTGTAGAGCGCATAGAAAACTCAAAGTACTTAGGAGAGGAAGGCCTAGGTGCTCTGAGAGACTTTTTATCTCTACCAGAAAAATATCAGCTCAAATATGTTTTTTCAAATGACAAATTCTATGAGCCTCTACTTTTTTTCTATGGGTGGAAAAAACTCAAGCCATTAGAAAACAACATAGATGTATGGGAAAGAAAAGATGTGCCACCACTTCCCACAATCTTGCCTAAAAAAGACATTCCCAAAATACAAAGACTGATGTGGGGACTCTTACCACTAGGCAGCCTTGGCTTTGCACTACTGCTCAATGTTTCTTTTTGGTTTGCAAGAAAAGAGGACAGAAGAGAACTGAACGCAGATATCCCAAGTTACAAAACCAGTAAACCATGGTATACAGTTATGGTACTGTGGTTGGGGATGCTCTGTATGATACTACTATACAACTGTGTAAAAATATATAAGGATAGCAATCCAAGAACTGACGTAAATGAACTTATCCCAGCCTACTTTCATGCGTTAGATTTTAAAAAATTCAGTGAAGCGTTTTCCTATCTAGACCAATCAGCAGGTCTGACTATGGAACAATATATCCTAGAACTGTCATTAGAAGATGGGATTCTGGCTTCCTATGCCAAACTAGATAGCGTAGTAATAATAAACGAGAAGCAGATCAGTCCATCACAGAAAAAAGTTAGACTAGCAGCCAGCTGGTTTACTGCCGTCCAAAAGTATACCACCACACATGAACTGCATCTTGTAAAGAAATCAGACAACTGGTACATTAAGAAAGAAAACTACGCAAGAGCTACACCACCTGATCAACTCATTAATATACCAGATATCAACTTCCATGATCAAGGAAGAAGAAAAGCGCAGGCAAGAGCTACGTTTAGAGAGGACGTGCTAGACAGACCTGAAATCTACATTCACCAAGCCAATCTTGTGAGACTAGATGGCAACTACTATGTTGTAGGTGAGGTTACTAACATTGACAACGATCCTTGCTTTGTAACTATAGAGACCTTACTCTATGATAAAAACGGGAAGGAACTATACAGAGCGAATGCTGATGAAGTATTGATACATAACTTATTGCCTAAGGAGCGCTCGGCTTTCAGAGTGGACTTTGATAAGTGGGAGGGCAACTTAGCAGATGACGTCTATAGCTTTGTTGTTTTTGCCAGATCAATGGTGACGGATGAGAAGCTGTATAAATTTATGGGCATCAGACAGCTTGACTTAGATACTAATGGTCAGCTACAAGGAAGTTTTGATAATTATGGCAACAAGGAAATCAGCATCCCACAGCTAGTAGTGAGCAAATCAAAAAATGATCTAATGTTATGGGCCACTAGTGCATACATTGATAAGGGCATACGACCCCAGAGGGAAAAAACCTTCATGGTCGATCTAGATCTGGACAGAGATGTACTTCTAAAAGCGAAAGGAACTGACGATAATATCTTAATAAATGGGACCAGAAGATCTGAATCTAAAAAACTACTCCCAAAAAAGAAAAGTGAGAAAAGAAAGAACTTCGATGGTTTAACAAAGGATGATTACGAGATACAAGTATATGTAAACGGCCTCACTGCTTCATGACCAGCTTCCTGAAACATATAACAATATACTTTGTACTAGTACTGGGTGCATGTACTGGAGAATCTGTCTTTCCTAAGTACGATTACTCTGATGCTACTTTAAAAGTAAAAGCACCCCAGGGATTGACAGCAGGCAATCCTATCTCCTTTTATACTGCTACTGAAGAAAAAGAAAAATCTGAACTACTACTTATCATAGATAATGGTCTCAAAATAAAATCTATCCGATGTTACAACAATAGGCCGATCTCATTACCTGTGGAAACCTTTACCCAAGCTGGTATTTACACCATTAGAGTCAGCTACAACGGACAAGTCATAGCCAATAAAAAATTAAAAATCAAAGCGGACGAAGTTATAGATCCTATAGAAATCTATACTGGACCGAGTACAATCCTAGTAGGAGGAAAACAAGCTAGTATGATAACAGCTATACCTACAGACAAGTATGACAATGGTATAACAGAAAAAATAGATTTGCAATTTGAAAGCGACAAAGCGAAAGGGATAAAATCTGATATTACCGTGGAGAACCTATATGCCGCCTTAGAATTTGATTCTGAACTTAAGGTGCAGAAAGTTCATGTTGGCATTTCTAAAAACAGCATAGCTTCTACTGAACAAACTGTAAAAGAAATTGCAGACTGGGCTGCTGATTATAAGATGGAAATCATAGAACAATATCCCTACGCTGATAATAGACAATATACCAAGCTGAGAACATCCAGAATTTTTGACCCATACGGCAATCAGATAGCCGATGGCACACTGGTTAATTTTGAAATCTACTCTTTGGGTAAGCTAGTAGGTAATTACAAGGCGATTACCATAGATGGCGTTGCTAATATCTATATTAGAAATCCATCCGAGCCCGAGACGTGGGAAGTAAGGAGCAGCATCGGTGATTACAGCAGCAGCAATGTTATAAGTCTCAGCTACAAAAATGCGCTTCAAGAACTGGTCTGGTCTTATGACGACTTTCAGAAAACCATTTCGGTAGGTCCACTAAGAGCAATGCTAGGGCAGTTTGTCCCAGATGGAACTGTTGTATCCATCCATTCTAAAGGAAACAAATATTCCGCAGAGACTTATGGAGGTTATGCCCTCTTTGAACTGATAGAATTAGGTATTCTGGATAGAGAAAAAATAAAACTCAGCTGCTCAGGCTTAGAAGAAGAAATCCAATTGTAATGGCAACTCGCTCCTCCATATCGCGCTTCTATCTAAGCATACTATCATTGATTGTGCTGAGCCTATTTGTGTATAGCCTCGCTACACTTATTAGCTACTTCCATAGCTCTACTGCAGAGCTAAACAAATATGACCTAGGACTAAACCAACTTGCGGAGCATCAGCCAATGGTCACTTGGTTACCAGATAATGCGGACCTCAGAGGAGAGATCAATCCTTACATAAGAAGTGACATAGAAAAGGCCTATGTAGATGCATGGGGCATACTCAACTTAAGCATACTGAATCAGACAGACCTAGGTCTGAACGAGAACTGGAGCGACCGCAAAACTGAGCAGCTGAGGCAAGCGCTGAGTTCAGAAAATATCATTGACAGAAAAGATCTCCATCATAATATTAAGTTGCATTTTATATCGCTAGATAAGCAAGTGGTGAGCTTTACGGATGAGCGGGTGGCAACTAAAACCAAAGTGAAATGGCAAGGACAGGAAACCATTTATACGGATACTTCGGACTACAAGGTCCTTATGACGCTAGATGATGGGAAGTGGCGGGTGAATAAGATGGTAAGAATGAAGTGAGATATAATAGCCATTATCAGAAAATAAACATAACTGCCATTGTAGCAAAAGAATATTAATCGTTATATTGCAATGAATACATATAATGGGACTAACCAAGACAGAACTTTATACCGAAGAACAAAACAAGATAGCCACTTTCGCTAAAGTACTCGGCCACCCCGCCCGCGTAGCTATACTGCAATATCTACTCATAAAACAAGCTTGTATCTGTGGAGAAATCGTAGAAGAGATAGGTCTTTCGCAGCCCACCATCTCTCAGCATCTCAAAGAACTAAAAGCAATAGGACTCATCATAGGTAATATAGATGGCACCAAGGTCTGCTACTGCATAGACCCAAAAGTGTATAGAGAAATCAAACTAAACTTTGATAAAATATTTGGCAAACAACTCAAAAGCAGCAGATGCTGATCACTAGATAGACATAATATTTTCAAGAAATACAACAAATAAAAAATGACTCTACAACAAATTAAAGAAATCCTCAAAACCTCAAAGACCATAGCCTTCCAACTACCTGAAGGCAGCTTAGTACCTGCCCACTTTCATGTAACAGAAGTCGGAAGAGTATCCAAAGACTTTATAGACTGTGGCGGCAAAAGAAGGCAGGAAGAAAAAGTCAGTTTCCAACTGTGGGAGGAAAATGATTATGATCACAGACTTCATCCTGAGAAACTAATAAACATTATAGAGCTATCTCAAAAAACCCTAGGACTCGATAACGAAGAGATAGAAGTCGAATACCAAGGTACTACGATAGGCAAATATGGTCTGGAGCATGATGGCACAAATTTTATACTAACAACAAAAATGACTGCTTGCCTAGCAAAAGATGCCTGCGGGATACCACAAAAAAAGAAAAAGGTAGACCTCAGTCAGTTAGTCAGTAACAACTCCTGTACCCCTGGCAGTGGCTGCTGCTAGTACTGCCTCTTACAGCTGCTCAGATGGTAATAGAAAAAATCACAGCCACTAACTTTGATGCTGTTGCAAAAATATATGCAGAGGGGCTAGCGACAGGCTTAGCTACCTTCGAAACTAAAGTGCCTTCTTGGGAGCACTGGGATAGCAGTCATCTACCCTATGGCAGGATAGCTGCAACGCAGGACTCTATGCTTGGCTGGGCTGCCCTCTCGCCAGTTTCTTCTCGTTGCGTATACGGAGGAGTGGCGGAAGTAAGTGTCTATGTTGCTGCAGCTGCAAGAGGAAAAGGTGTCGGAAAGTTTTTATTAGATCAACTCATCAGCATCAGCGAAGCCAATGGTATCTGGACCTTGCAGTCCGGTATCATGCAAGCCAATACCGCTAGTCTAAAACTGCATGAAAAATGTGGCTTCAGAACTATAGGCTACAGAGAAAAAGTGGCCCAACTACATGGTCAGTGGCTGGACAATGTCTTAATGGAAAGAAGGAGTAAAATTATAGGCATATAAAAAAGGGAGGCACGAGACCTCCCTTCTAGAAAACTAACTACTTATCAATTCTTACTAGCAGAAAACATCCCCTGCAGCTGACCTAATATTCTGTCGCCGCCTCCCACTGTTATCTCCCCTACTTTCTCAGCTATCCTCTCTACATACTCCATTTCCTTAAGCTTAAACAACATATCATTTTGCTCCATTAGCTTCGCAGTATTTAACAAGCTTCTGGTCGCAGCAGTCTCCTCCTGTCTCATGATGTTATTAGCTTGAGCTTTCTTCTGCGCGATAAGAACTTGGTTCAATATCGCCTTGACATCACCAGGCAAGATTATATCTCTCATACCACTAGCCACAAGATCAACTCCCAAGGCTGACAATCTAGCTCTGGTCTCACTCATTACAAATGGAGCCACCTCCTCCTTCCTAGCCAAGATATTATCCAAGGTCATAGTTCCAATGTACTCCCTGAGCGCCAACTGAATAATAGTATACATCTGTCTCTTATAATCTGCAGTCTCCACCAAGGCTTTCTCAATATCTACTATCTTATACTGCACATCAAAGTTCACCCTGATTGCTGCCTTGTCCTTAGTCAAGATTTCCTGACCGCCTATCTCTACGAGTTGTGTTCTAAGGTCGGCACCTCTTAGATCCACAGTCTGCTCAGTCTTCCAGAAATAATAAGTACCTGGCTTCACCTTCCTCACAAACTCTCCATCTATAAACAATAGACCAATGAAATTAGCAGACACAACATGCTTGACAACATGCCCAGCCAATTCTCTTTTTGCTAATATTTTCCTAGACAAGCTAGCCGGAATCTCTACTTCATCCAGATTATATGTATAGATTACATACTGAAGAATACTGTTCCAGTAACCATATCTACCCGGTTGTATAACTCCAGAGAAAAGACCTTCTTTGTATTCTAAGGCCAACTGGTTATCCTTTACCTCTATAATTTCCAATAGTGCTTTCACTCTTGGGAATTGCAATAGGAAACTCAGATCATGTCTAGAATAAAATGGTTTGGTCAAATCTACTAACTCTACTTTCTCTCCAAATAGATAGCTATACTTACCAGGTCCGACAACAGCGACCAGCTTATCCTTGCGATACACAAAGCCAAGCTCGTAATCCCCTACTACAGATTGCTCAATAGAAGTAGCATATTTAATAGCAAATGCTATCAAACCAATTACTGCTAATAATATACAAGAACTTAACATGACATAATATTTATACCCTTTCTCAAGGGCTGTTTAAAAAATAATCTTATAAAGAAGAACAACATAGATTTTCTCCACTAGGTGAAAACGGAACTAAGATTTAGAAAAGGCAGCCAATGCTCTAATTGAAACTTATGACTACTACTAGAAGAACTAATTCTTTCTAATCATTGCCATGCGAGCCAATCTTTACATCTTTTGCCTAATCGGTATCCTCTCACTTACAGGTGTTCACTAAGTTTTCATATCCTCTTCCTTTGAAAAAGCTATGAACGGAAACGATCTTTGTCGCTCTTCCGATAAATGGTGATCTATTTTTATAGAAGTGATCTTCTTCTCCTTTGGATTAAAAGTCCAATACTCTAACCAACTGAGCTATCCCTGTTAGGGAGCAGGATTCGAACCTGCGACACTTGGAAACACGATGTTCTATCCACTGAACTACTCCTTGCGGAGGTAGGATTCGAACCTACGACCCTCGTATAAGAAAAATCAATCGTCTATAAATCAGTATGCCCACTCACAAGAAATGAGGAGCACTAAGGAGCTATACAAAAACTCTCTTCTAGGATTTCAATAAACTAATTGAAATTTCATCTTTAGTGCTGTGCACTATATCTTTCAATGTTTCTCTATTCTTACTTTTAAAAATAATAACTCAAAGAAACATCCTTACTACGCAATCATATTACGTAGATAATTAATTTTCGTAATTCGTGAAGGAGGTGGCTATATTACCACCTCCTGTATGCAAACTCTAAACGGCAACTTGATTCTCACGAAGCTTTCTGTCAAGCTTCTTTGTTGCCTTGAGCTTAGTCTGAATTCTTGATAATTCGTCTTTGAAAAAAGTAACATATGATTCTGACAGTGAGCATCTCATTGCATACACTAATAACTTTTGTGCAGCTATACTATACCCTTGGGCTTCGCAGATCAGTGCTTTTCTATGGATAAGGAGGGCTTTGTCCATTCCTTTTATTTTCATTCCATAATCAATGATCTTTCGAGCCTTATCAAATTCACCCGTCCAGATTTTTAAAAGAGAGAACCACTTATAGGTATCTATATATTGCAAGTCATTCATAATTGCTTGCTCAAAGTAGAATTCTGCTCCCTCAAAATCTTTCAAGATTTCCATATGTAATCTTCCCATCAGACAATTTGCTTGGGCATGATTTTCATCATAGCTCAATGCAAAATTCAAGTTTTCAGTAGCCGCTTCCACTTGCCATGGATAGCTACTTACTGCCTTCAGATAATAAGTGTCAGCGATACTTATGCTCATCTGTTTAAGATTAAATAATTAAAAAAATACCGATGGGAATCTTTCTTCCCACCTACATGATTGAGACTCCTAGATGGAGCTCATGAAAAATTGTGTCTTTACACATAGGCAATTTGTTTAGGTTAAAAAATATCAGTTTGACTTTTCAAACTTTGTACTCCTGATGAGATTCCTTCTCACAACAATTATCTTTCTCCACGCCACATCTGATGATGTGGTTCTCTCATTAGAGAGTGACATTTAGTCACTCACTTTACGCTTGCGCATAATCATTCTTTCACATCTGCCAGTTGGGCTACAGGAGTAATTTACAGACCAGTACTCTACCAGCTGGACTGCATTAATTGATAGATCGAAGACCTTCTCCATGCCACATCTGATGATGTGGTTCTCTCATTAGTGAGTGACATCTAGTCACTCACTTTACGCTTACGCGTAATCATTCTTTCACATCCGGTTTTTCAGACCAGCGCTCTACCAGCTGAGCTACATTACCATTTAAACTGAAATCAAAGTCAATCTTTATTGACTTAATGCAGTTCTAATGTCTGGGATTGAACCAGAAACCTTCTGCGTATAAGGCATGTGCTCTAACCAATTGAGCTACATCAGATAATTCCAAACAAGTAACCCCGACGAGATTCGAACTCGCGATCTCTCCATAGAAAGTGGAGCGGTTTAGGCCAACTAACCTACGGGGTGAACGAACGTTGCGCAGCAATCAAGGTCCTAAATGGACCTTGGTAGTAAGTGAACCGCAACATCAGTTGCGGCAACTACCTACTATCATTCGTCACAGCTCATCATTGGCAGTGAGTGAACCCCGACGTAAAGTCGGGGCTTATACCTTCTATTATTCCAACACTTAAGTTGTTATAGGACATAACAATCCTATTGGGACAGGTACATTTACTTGTCCATTAATTAAAAAACCAAACGTGTAAAAATTGGATAGATAGAAGGCAATAAGAACAACCGCCTTCCAAAAGAAAACGGACTAACTGAGTTCTATATTTATTGAGTACTCTACGAGGAACAAACCCAATAACTGCGATTCTATTCTACCAAAATCCTCTTCTGCCATAAGCAAGAAATTTAGTAAACGAATATTCTTAGTCCCTAAAGATTAAGAAACGACAACCGAAAAATAAATTTGTGAAACTTTAGTCGACGGTTGTGATAACAACCGTGACTTCTTTAAGTGAAGGCTGTTACCTATGCAATTGCTCTAATATCAGAAAGCTAAATTCTGACATACAAACAGTCTTTGGAGACCGTTCATTTGTGAGCTTATATGTATGTAATAATATTTTCATTGCGACAACAAAATTATGATTGTTTATTTGACAATTCCAAATCTCAAACGAAATAAAAATAAATTTCGTTACATGACCCTGGTAATAATTTTCAGAAAGCTGAAATTAATTTGCTTCAGCTTTCTGATTTCTATCTTCTTTTATTTGCTCTTCTTCTGTTTTTCCATGGTGCATCTATCTTCCAGTTTCCTGCCATGATACAACCATAAGGAAGTATTCTATCTACCACTTCTCCTAAGCCAAACTCTTTCATCTGAGCTTGCACCATTGCTGCGCTTTTGTAAGCAGAGGGTAATTCTGAAATATCAATATGCCCAGAAAAAAATCTGACATCCAAACCCTTAGTCTCTTGTGCAAAAATCTCTTGTATAGTTCTGTCAGAATTCTCTCTGATATGTTGAGATCTACTCATATTCCTACCCGCTCCATGTGGCGCAAAGCCTAAATTATTCTCCGAGACCTCACCTTTCACAATCAAAACCGGCTCACTCATATTCAATGGCACTAGTCTTAACCCCTCTTCAGAATCTGGTACAAACTTATCCGATAGAGGCGTTGCTCCTTTAGCATGATAGAACTTATTCTCCTCTTTGAAAACAAAGTTATGTTCGTTCCAAAAATTCTGTGTAGGCTCCACATTGAGCACTTCACATGTAGCTCTATGTAAGACCTCATGGTTCAACTTAGTCCATGATCTTACTAACTGCAAGGCCTCCCAGTAATCTTTTCCATCGCTGGTAGAGTAAGGAATCCAGGCATTAGCTTTAAGGGTTTTAGGAGACAATTCTTTTCTGTACTTCTCTGCGACCTTCATTCCATTTCTATAAAGGTTAGCGCCGAAGCCTCTGCTCCCATGATGTGTCACCATAATCGTCTCCCCTGTTTCTTCCGACTGACCGACATATAGAAAATGATTACCATCCCCTTGTGTACCCAAATGTGTCTTAGCCAGAGTGACGCTTCTCTTCCCTTTTAAAAAATAATTGCTTCTAATCTGCTCTTCTAACTCTAAAGGAAACTCAAACAGATCAGATCTACCACCTCCACCAAAATGAGTCTTGCTGTGGGCGGCATCTAAAACTTTCTGAGGATCTACCTTCCCGAAAGAAGTCATCATGACTGAGCAACAGACATCCGCACTGTGCATAGCGGGATGAATAGTCCCATCTGTTACCACTACTCCACCTACAGGTATATTCCCAGCGGGGCCAGTAGGGCAAGCATCCGGCATGACCGCACCAGCTACCACATGAGGCGTCTTCATTACTTCGTCCATGGTTCTTATAACTGACTCCACATTAGATGCTTCTATCTCATTTTCTGCCGTGATATTCTTATGATAGCTTATTGGCTCATCATAGGGCTCTATGTAATTCGGCATGACAGAATCTAAATAAGCTTTCAGTTCCGTATCCACTAACCTATGTGCATTGGCATGCTGAAGGGCTGCTTTGAACCACTTGCCTTGCTTATAGCCTAATTCTAATAAGTGCTTTCCAGTAATTTTCATTGTTTCTTAATTTACCACAATATAGAAAGGTAACTACGCAATTATTTTGCGTAGATTGTAATCAAGTAGAAATTACACTATGGCAACAAATAAAAATGCGCTAATCAGGTACAGAACTATAGACAAATGTCTTCAGAATACTAATAGACAGTGGACACTGACTGACCTGATAACAGCTTGTTCAGATGCCCTCTATGAATACGAGGGAAAAGATAGCAACGTCAGCAAGAGAACTGTGCAGCTGGATATACAATTGATGAGAAGTGACAAGCTGGGTTACAATGCCCCTATTATTGTCTATCAAAAGAAATATTACAAATACGAAAACCCTAACTACTCCATAACCAACGTTCCTCTTAACGATATGGACCTAGATATCCTGACCGAGTCTATGGAAATGCTCAGACAATTCAAAGACTTTTCATTATTCTCAGAACTAGATGGTGTCATCCAAAAACTAGAAGATAAGATCTACAGAATTCCAGCACAACAGCCCCCGATTATACATCTAGACAAAAACGAAGAGCTACTAGGCTTAGAACATCTGGACGTCCTTTATCAAGCCATTCTAAAAAAAATGGTTCTAGATATTACCTATCAGTCCTTTAAAGCCAGGCATCCCTCCCCTATCAAACTACATGCCTACATACTTAAAGAATTCAACAACCGCTGGTTTGTGGTCGGCAAAAAAGACAAGCAACATCAGATAATGACTTTAGCTTTGGATAGGATAAGGAAAATAGATTTTGACCTAGAAACTAAGTATCTCACTGGAAAATTTAAGGCTGATGACTATTATAAAAATACCATCGGCGTCACCGTACTCAATGAAGAACAAATACAAACCGTGGAACTAAGAGTAGACAAAGCCAATGCCCCGTACATCCTCACCAAGCCACTACACCACTCACAAGAGCATCTAGGCGACTACACTGACCATAGTGTCAAAATCAGACTAACCGTCCACCATAATAAAGAGCTAGAAAGACTGCTCCTGGGTTTTGGCAGTTCCATAGAAGTACTAAAACCCCGTAGACTAAGGAACAATCTGAAGAAACAATACGTTAATGCCCTTGAGCAATATTCTAAATGAACAAGTTGGCAGCATATAATCACTCTATTTTACTAAAGATCAGTCTAGTCTTAGGTCTATGCCACCTGTATAGTGGTCATATGGCTGGACAAGATGCAATAGCTATCGAGAGAGACACCATATGGGTAGATGACTTCTCCACTAGACTAGACTCTAGCTGGAACAGCAAAAGCGACAATCCCGAAAAAGTATATCAACTAACATCAGCTGAGGATAGCACCTATCTTTCTGCGCACTCAGTAGGTCTAGATGACAATTTCTTAATCAAAGAAATAGAAGTCGACCTAGTAAAGTATCCTTATCTGAACTGGCAGTGGAGAGCCCATACCCTGCCAGAAAACGGAGACGAAAGCCAAAAACAAACTTGCGATGTAGCTGCCAGCATCAATGTCGTTCTCAAAGCCTCGAAATGGCGCCCGAAGACTATAAAGTATTCCTGGTCTTCTACCCTCAAGCAGGATTCCATTACCCACAGTCCCTTTGCTATTTGGCCTTCACGCTGTGACATAATCGTTATGCAGAGTGGCGAAGATAAGTTAGGTGAATGGGTAACTGAAAAAGTCAATGTGCTAAAACACTACAAGCAATTCTACAAAAAGAAAAAGGTGAAATCTGTTAAAGTCGAAGCCTTCGTAATCATGACGGACTCTAACAATACAATTTCTGAGTCAGCAGCAGATTATGATAATATCTTTTTTTCTGCTCACTAAATTTTCCTCCAGTATTTTCATGCCGATCGAAGCGAAGCAGAGGCATCTATGTTCTCGTTAGTAATAATTCTTCCGAATAGCGCACTTAAGTTACACTAAAAATTTGTGTCTTATTTCGAGGTGGATAATTGACCATTCTTTTAAGTAATATGTTGAATATGTTTCCACCAGAATTATTTCTGTTGAACCTAAAACAATATTCGTCCAAGTATTTCTGCAAGTCTCTTACGCTTCCCCTCGCTCGTCGAGGTTTGTAACCTCGATGCTATACGATTGAAAAATTAAGCACCAGCTTCGTCTAAAAGAAGAAAGCTAGTCTTAATTCATATCCGCACCACCTTCCCACTATCCAGCAATTTCCCCCCATCCCTGAGCTCATAGATATAAGTCCCTGGACTAATAGCAGAAATGTCGATTATAGTCGCACCTGATCTTACCTTGCTGCTCAACAATGACTTTCCTGTAAGGTCATAAAGGCTAAGCCGACCATGTTCCGGCAGATAATCTTTAATGACGATTCTAAACTTATCCTCAGTAGGGTTAGGAAAAAGAGAGACAGAGACCTTCTCTGTTATATCTTTTGCCGAGCTGACACCAAGATATAGGGTCTGACAAGAAGTATGACTACTATTCTCATTACT
>CALLAE010000021.1 GCA_938002665.1 uncultured Saprospiraceae bacterium
AAGTCTACCTTACTGTTTCAACACCTTAAATGAACTAGTCTTTACGTCTGGGCCAGACAATTCTAAGAAGTAGATGCCTGCAGGGTGGTTTTCTAAATTCACTTCTATCTCTAATTCACTAGTCATAACTTCCGAATCGATAATGTCTTTTAGCTCTGCACCTCTTTCGTCTAGTAACCTTATGGTGATTGGGCTGAGCGGTGGATTAGTGACTAGCACTTTTATTAGGTCAGTGGTCGGGTTAGGGTAGATTTTAAGTCGGACTTTTTTATCTGTATTGCTAGTGCTAGTGCCATCGCTTATAAAACTGGGTTCTACAGTTCGGTTAGATTTAAGATCTAGGGTTATTTCAGAATCATTCGATTGGCTGCCTTGTTTCCAATGAGAAAATTTGTACCCTGGTAGCGGCACTGCAGTAACAGTGATAGGAACTTCCTCAAAGTAGTCTCCTCGCCATTGTGGATGGCCTATTCTTAGTCTATCATTTATCACTAATAAGCCTTTGTCAGTCTGTTGGTTTGTAACACTTAGTTGATGATATGCGGGAAGATTGAGCTCTGTTAAGATATGACTCTTTACTTCTCGAGGTCGGTTGCTAGCGAAGGTTTTGAGATTGGCGACTTGAAAAACCCAGTTGTCACCGAAGCCATTCCATCTCTTAAAGTGGTCTTGTATTTCAGGAGATACTAGGGCTGCTATACTGTCGATGTGCTGAGCTACATTTTCTGGAAGAAATCTGGAATTCATTTCATCAGCCATACGATTGACAAAGCCATTTCTATATGTTTCATTCTGAATGAGCTTTCTAAATAACAAGGTAGCCCATGGTGGGTTAGGCCAGTCAGGTCCATTGGTTTCTAGCGCAAAAGCCAAGGTGTTATTCCGATAGTTTTCTAAGTTCCACATCCCAAGACCAAAATCTGTATCAAATAAGATCCACCGCCATTTTCCTTCTTTTTCCCGCCAATATTTTAAGTTATTCCCTGGCCAGTCCCTATTGTCAAAATAGATCTGAGCAACGTTGTATAGAATATGATTTTCAATATCTATCTGATCATTTACTGCATTGTAGTTTTCGGAGTCTGCTAGATTATTTTGCTCTATAAATTGGAAGAGCTCTAAGAAATCTTCGTTGGTCCCATGCTTGATAATACCATTCAGTTCTAGGAAATCTATATCTTTTGTTTTGAAACCAGACTTTGCTGAGAGAAAATGCTCATTGATTTTTTCACGCATATTGTATATGCCCCAGTATTCTCCATTGATATAGGTGACATAGGGCTGATAGGCTTGTGTCTCTAAGCCACTATATGACATCAAGGTAGTTATGGAGGCATCCCGTATATTAGTTGTTAACCAATCATTACCAGAATTTCTGAGTATAACAGAACCAAAAGATTCATAAGACAGATTTTTAAATAACGGGTATTCTATCTCTTCTGTGCCGTAACTCTTTCTAGCAAACAGAGAAAGCGACCGCTGGTCAAAAGCTCTACTATAGCCCCCGAATATTTTTATACCACCATCTAAGGCTATACCCAAAGTGCCATCTCCATCATAGACAGAGATATGGACTGGCTTCTCTTGGTCTCTCCAAAAGTTAGCTCCGAAATGAGGAAATTGTGCATTATACTGATCACCATAACTATAGATTCCACTCTCTTCATCTAAAAAATCATCTGGATCTACAACTAATGAAATAATAGGTAGCTCATGCTTGATATTTATAAGGTATACACAACTTTGAGGCTTGCTCTGAATGTATCCATTTCTGAAGAGGCTGGCTCTTACCACTGTCGTTTGATTTATAGGAATAGGCCCTTGATATGCATTCGAATTAAAGCTTGGTTTACTACCGTCTATAGTATATCGAATTATTTCTGAAGGCCCAGCTCCCGATAGACTTAGCATAAAAGCGCTTGTGTTACCACTTTCTTTAGAAAAAGTAAGTTTGTCTTCTAGAAACCCCCAGAAGTCTGGATTGATATTAGGAAGACCAGGAGTAGGCGTTTCAAAATACTTTAGGACACTAGGATCGTTTTGAGGAACACCTATAGATATATCTGTACTCAGGCTGCCTGTATTTAGACTATCTATTAGCTCTCCACTTTTGCTATATAAGGCTATCGTTTCTCCAGAGGTAGATATTTTAAAATTAGTATGGAAATAAGAATTATCTACAGTGACCAGTTGTGGTGGAGGAATACCTTCTGTAGATCTTTCAGAATAATAAGCAGACAAAAATGGAATCACGGTAAAGTCTGAAGAGTTAGCATTTACATTATGCGTCTGTATGCTGAGAAGATTAGTTCCTGATCTGAGTATTGACTTGGGATCTAATATTTCAAATCTATCTGGCAAACCACCTTGATAAATATTTGCTTCATGGTCCACAATAGTTGTCGCATCATAAGCTGGTGCAATCCCATCTATATTAGCTCCGCAGACAAACTGTCCATTTATAAAAGCTCTGAATCCATCATCGTAATCTATATCCAGATACAACTGTTCTATCAGTTCATGATCTGCAATGGTAAATTCTTTTCTGAGGTAGACAGATTGTGTTCCAGAAGGTAATTGAGTGACATCATCACCATCCCCGTATCCAAAACCTGAAGCCCCTATAGCCCATGCAGAATCATCAAAGTTATCTTCTAGCCACCTAAACTCTAGTTCTTCTGTAGGGATAAGATATCTATATTCGTCGCCTTGTGTAACAAGCGTTCTGAAGGAGCCAGTTACAATTCTACCTTTATCAGATGCAAAGATGATTAAGAACTTACCTGGGTCAATAGAAATATCTGGGAAAATCCACTTGTCTGTTTTTTCTAAGTCATCCGTCAGTGACATCCCATCCAGAGACACAGCCGTGCTTCCGTAATTATATAACTCTATCCAGTCAGGGGTATCTCCATCCTCGTCTTCAAAGGAATTATTGGAGGCGACGATCTCATTTATTCTGATAGACTGACTTGTGCCTTGTAAAGAGAATGCAACGAGACATAATAACAAATAAAAAAGGACTAATCGCTGTGCCATCGTGTAAGATATTAATATTCAGAATTCTATTTCCATTTTATATTACAACCAGCACTCGGAATCTGAGGCGAGATCTCATCTATGCCCAGCATAACAGCATCCAAGGCGGACCTTAGGTCTGCACCTGTCACAGGTATGTCGTTTCCTGGTCTACTACCATCCATCCTTCCTCGATAGACGAGCTTATCTTCTTTATTGAAAATATAGAAGTCAGGTGTACAGGCTGCGTCATAACTTTTGGCTATGGACTGGTCAGCATCATAGAGGTATGGGAAAGGATATTTTAAGACTTTGGCAACTAGGCTCATTTTTTCAGGCCCATCTAGGGGATAGTTTTCTATGTCATTAGAAGAGATAACCACAAAGCCTACATCCTTTGCCATATATTCATTAGCTATTTTTACTAGTTCATGGTTGACATGTATGACGAAAGGACAATGATTGCATGAGAAGATAACCACGGTGCCTTTTGTTCCTTTGATGTCAGCATAGCTTTTATTGCTGCCAGATATAGTATCTGGTAAAGTAAAGTTAGGAGCTACTGTTCCGAGAGCTAACATGTTAGATTCTGTAAGTGCCATTCTTGTTTCTTTTTATTTTGGTTTTATTTCTATGCTTAGTGACGGCATCCATGATTGATCCCAAGAACATAATTTTTTACTACCTCCAGCTCTCCTGCAACACCACTCCCTTTGAACCCTACTATCATATTGTCTTTAAGATGTTTTTCTGCGAGCAGGGTATACTCGTTAGAGATAGGTGTATAGGACCAGTGCCATTTTTCTTCGTTGTATCCATTGGGTCTATCAGCATCTTTGGCGGTGTAAGGACGGCAGTAGCCATACTCATGCGCATGGGCTTCTAACCACTGAAATAATTTTAGTCCTTCTCCTGTCTCAAACCACTCATTATTAAAATTATTGAGATCTATATCAGTACCCCAGTGGTGTCTTGAGGTGCCAGGCATGGAGCTGTACTTTAGTATATTTTTTGCTCGGACTACGGAGTCTTGAAAAGCTTTAGAAGCATCTTCTCCCGAGCTTAACTTTGTTTCTCCAGTCCATTTTCTTTCCCAGATACCTTTCTGATAATCAAAGTTCCTAGTGGCAGATCTTATCTGTAAATTGATCCCTGCTTCCTTTGCTGCAGCATACATCTTGAGGTAGGAATCATAGGCTTCTTTTTGTAAATACATACCAGCCCGATCTGCAAAATTTTCGGAGATAGGAATAAATGCTGTGTCTACTTCAGGATTGAATTTGCCCATCACGTAACTCAGCTTGGAGGTATCTAAGATCGAGGAGGCTACAAGGCTTGCTGCTGCCGTAGGTGTTGCTGATCGCTCTACAGTTGTCTTAGGAGCTGCATCACAAGCACAGAGCAGCAAGCTTATGCAGAGGATAGCTAATCTATGCAAGGCTTTTGCTTTTTCCTGAATAATTGAAAAGCTTTTTTTCTTTTATAGTAGACACAAGCACTTCTGGCACGCATTGCTCCCAGTCGTCTTTGCCTTCTTCTATGGACTCTAAGATGTTCCACGGCATGATGTCTAACTGTTCTTTGTTGTAGCCATCTATTTCTACTATCTGCCCCGCATCTATTAGATGTTTGTATAAGAAATGAATGCCTTCAGGTACAATCAGCGTTTTGGCAGTCACGAGCTCTTTTCCTTTTCTCAGATATGCTGGATAGACATAGACGGTAATGTTCCGATTGAATAATTCACCAAAGGCGACCAGTAATCTGCCGTCTTGGTTATTATTGAACTTATCATCTATGATCTTGTATAATTCTCTTACTCCTATTACGAGCCCTAGTTTTCCGATATTCAGATCGGCTAGATAGTTAACTAAGTTTTGATGGTTGTCACAATCAGAAATGATAACATCATAACCGAGAGCACAGAGGGCCTCCGCTCTTTCTAAAAAATCTTTCTCATCTAGTTTCCCATCTACCTTCAGATTGTTCATAGTAAACTCTGCCATGAGGGTAGCTCTTTCTTCCTGTACACCTTCCTCAGACTTGAACTGTTTAAGTCCCGACTCAAATACGTCTAAACTTACTTTGGTAGGTGGCTTAAAGTGTCCTCTGACGACCATAAGATCTTTCTTCCATAGGAACTCAGAAGCGTGGATACTCTTGCCATGCTTACTGAACATGGTCACATCGGCTAGTCCATGCTTGATAATCTTGAGAGCTAAGAGTCTATTGTCCACTTGCTCAAAATCAGCACCCTCTAGTCTCACCATATCTATCTCCACTCTTCCCCAGATGCCGTCGCTCAGAGACTGTACAAACTCATCTAGGTTGTCAGTAGACTTATAACAAGCATAGATCATATTCACCCCTAGAATCCCGACTGCCTCTTGCTGTAGATGATTGCTTTGATCTTTTAGATTGACATGTAGGATGAGATCATTAGGAGGGCCATCTGGAGTCAGCTGGAATCTGACTCCTAGCCATCCAGCTCCTTTTATTGTTCTTTTGTAATTTATAGCGGCTACGGTGTCAGCAAAGACAAAGAAAGAAGAATCAGGACGGACGTCTGTCAGTCGTTCTACCATCAGTCCGTATTCATGATCTAGCATTTTATAGAGACGTGACTCGCAGACATAACGGCCGCTTTCTTCTGGACCATAGATAGAGTCAGAGTAAGTCTTATCATAAGCAGACATGGTTTTAGCAATGGTGCCTACCGCTGCTCCAGCTTGAAAGAAGTTTCTTGCTACTTCTTGCCCAGCGCCTATTTCTGCAAAGGTTCCGTATATCTGTTTGTTAAGGTTTATATTCAGAGCCTTCTGCTCATGCTTCAGTATGTGCCTTTTCTTCTCTTCCAAAATCCTAGTTTAGTTGCCATAAAGATAGCGGTTTTTAGAGTACAGAAGATGAGTATGTGGTGTACAATAAAAAAGCGGCACCTATTGGAGTAGATGCCGCTGGTAAACTTATTTCTGTAACTACTATTTCGTGATAATCAATCTCTTAATTGTAAATTCATTTCCACTGTTAAATCTCAAGTAGAATACACCTGGATTTAAGTCAGAACCATCAAACTGATAGTTATTTTGACCTGAAAGTGTTCCATAATTTTGCTTAGATATTACTTTGCCCATTGCATCGCTTACTTCTAAACCTATTTCTGTAGGCGTATCAAAGTTCAATGAGATTTCAGCTATACCATTTGTGGGGTTAGGATAGACATCGATACCACTATCTAGATATACATTTATTGTGCTAGTATATCCGTTAGCAATGGCAGCTTCTATAGAACTACTATTTGCGTTTTCAATACTTCCATCAGCTCTTACAAAAGCGCTGACGATATGCAAGTTGTCTATATCCCAGTCAGCTGGAATTTCCACTGAAAATGTATGGTTTTCAGAATTGCCCTCAGTATTACTATAGGCATCATCTAATCCAAATCCAGTTGTTACAGCAAGTCTCATAACATGATTATATACCATTTCAGATGCTGGTATAAGTGACGGTAAGTTTTCATATCCTGCCATAGGTCCAGCATTGCCACCTGCGTATGCATTAGTTTGGTCGTAAGATGGGCTAGGACCAGTTACAGCATCTTCAGTTAGACCTACTAATAGTTTTGTTCCATTAGTGATAGGAACTAAAGTAAATTCTGTTGTAACGTTTATATCTAAAATTCGAGTTTCTTCATCAAACTTTGCTCCGTGGTCTAGACTTAATAAAGGACTTTGAATTATCTTATTAGCAAAGTTTAATTCTACGTTTGCTGGGTTTCCATTTGTAGCAGGGTCTCTATCTAGCCACAAGCTTGGATTGGCAGTTAGTGGAGCTATTCCATCATTCCATATATCATTTGTCATAGGGTCTGGACCCTGATCGCTATCATGAGAAGCAATTCCAACAAATAGATCTCCATACTTTTTTGTCATGTAGTCCATATAGACAGCTCCTCTCGGGCACCACGGACATCTTACTCCAGTAGATTCTTCTACAAAAACTTTCTTCCCAGCTGCTGGCGTAAAACCTCTGAACAACATAGGTGCTGTATTATTGCATGAGTTGTCATCCATCATGCCGTTTACATTGTTAATTGATATAGAAACTATTTTATCTCCATTGGAGAAAGGTACAGTTTGGTCAAGTGAAACATCTGCCGTTGTTCCAGCCGGAATACTTTGTGTAAAATCTTGAGTTGTAGTCTCGCCATCTATGACCATCGTAATAGAAAAAGATTCTATATCTGTCGTACCAGCATTACCAACTCTCATATCTAAGCTCTGAGTGCTGTTATTGAAACCATAGAAGGTTCCTTGTCCTATACCGATTCCTGCTTCCACATCTACTCCACCAAGATAAGTTGCATCTAGTTGTATGTCTACAGGTTCTGCAGTATCAGTATGAGAAAACTTAACATTGTCCACAAAGGCCATAGAATTACCATCGATAGGATAAAGGTCTAAAGCAGCTATTCTGTTTCTGTCATCAGTGTTTCTAAATGAACCTAAGCACTCACCATTGATAAAGGTTCTCCAAAGATTCTCAGTTAGGTTGACATCAACACTTACTGTAAACCACTCGTCAAAAGGATAAGCGTTCTGAATGAAAGTTGTTTCACCATTATCAACCTCAAAAATACCAGTTGAAAGCATGTTGAATTGTAAGGTCCATTGAGTACCGATATTGGCGTCTCCTTGGAAATTGAAATAAGCGCCTCTTCCTTCTGGAACAAATACGTCCATTTCATAACTAAATGTTCCTTCAGTGTAAGTATCTCCAAATGGCAAAACGATATCGACGTCCTGTCCTCCAGGTAGTCTTAATGATTTGTCACCTGATGATGCATTTTCATCTGAAATGAAAGCATCCGTAGCAGCAGGGTCTGGCCATAACTCCCAATCATCAGAAGTTTCAGCAATACCGTCACCTACATTATAGTCTTCAAAATCGTCAGAGAACGAAACCTGACCGTAAGAAAGACCTGTAAAAAGTATAAAAATTAGAAAGTGTAAATAAGTCTTCATAGTAATTATGGTTGTTTAAGCCGTTAAAGTAGTGAATCTTAGGCTTTTACAAGACGCTTTTTTTATAAAATCACTTTATTGTTTCTATCCGACAATTTCTGATTTTCACATTATACTTATCTAGTACATGTTACCATCTGACTATTAAATAGATGTACTCAGCTCATTTAATAGTAGACTTCATCTCTGCAATTGACCTACTTTTGTGTCTATTATTAGGATTCAATGTTGATCCTAGAATTCTAAATGATTAGATATTTCTTTACAATATGACCAATATCATCTTCTTCAATCCTCGGGCTATGGCGAGTCTTGTCATATTGAATTTGATATATGGAGCTTGGTTAGTGACTATAAGAACAAGGTACAAGAACAAATACTTGATGTATTTCAATATTGGAATTGTTGTATCACTAATCCTTTTCTATTGGAATCCTCTAGATTTTGACCACAATTGTAATCCAGCTCAATTTAAAATTGGAATAACAGTTTTAACTATAATATGTATGATCTCTTCAGGCCTGATTTATAAGGCTATGAGTAAGTCAGAGCATTTTTCTTAAGTTATTAATCACACAGGTAGTATATAAGATTTTATCAAGATATGTTTCCAGAATACGATGTTATAGTAGTAGGTGCAGGCCATGCAGGTAGTGAGGCCGCTGTGGCTGCAGCTAACATGGGTTGTAAAGTGCTTTTAGCCACTATGAATATGCAGACTATCGCCCAGATGAGTTGTAACCCGGCCATGGGCGGTGTAGCCAAGGGTCAGATCGTCAGAGAAATAGATGCACTGGGCGGCTACAGTGGTATCGTGACAGACCACACGATGATACAGTTCCGTATGCTCAATAAATCTAAAGGCCCTGCCATGTGGAGCCCTAGAGCTCAAAGTGACAGAATGCTTTTTGCAAGAAAATGGCGAAACTTACTGGAAGAGCATCCTAACATAGATTTCTGGCAAGAGATGGTAAAAGGCCTCATTGTAAAGGATGGTAGATGCTGTGGCGTGGTGACAGGTATAGGCTTAGAAATTCCCGCTAAGTCGGTGGTCTTAACCAATGGTACTTTTCTTAATGGCCTCATACATATCGGAGAAAAGCAGTTTGGAGGAGGAAGAGCAGGGGAGCGGGCGGCAACAGGTATTACTGAGCAGTTGCTGGAGCTGGGTTTTGAAGCAGGCAGAATGAAGACGGGTACACCACCGAGAGTGGATGGCAGAAGTCTGGACTGGGAAGCGATGGAGCTACAGGCAGGAGATGAAGAGCCCAGTAAATTTTCATACACAGATACACCAGCCCTACAAGAGCAGATCCCATGTCATATAACCTATACCAATACTAAAGTGCATGACACTTTGAAAGAAGGCTTTGATAGATCGCCGATGTTCAATGGAAGAATAAGAGGTCTCGGTCCTAGATATTGTCCGAGCATAGAAGACAAGATAGATCGATTTGCAGATAGAGACAGGCATCAACTTTTTGTAGAACCTGAAGGCAGAGATACCTGCGAAATCTATGTCAATGGCTTTTCATCTTCCCTTCCAGAAGATGTTCAATATAAGGCCATGAGAAAGATTCCTGGTTTTGAGAATGCTAAGATGTTCAGGCCCGGCTATGCTATAGAATACGATTTCTTTCCGCCTACACAATTAGACATAAGTCTAGAAACTAAGTTAGTAGACAATCTCTTTTTTGCTGGACAAATCAATGGTACCACTGGCTATGAAGAAGCCGCCTCACAAGGCTACATCGCTGGACTTAATGCCGCCCTAAAAGTCAATGAAAAAGAGCCCTTTATCGTCAAAAGATCAGAAGGTTATATCGGTGTACTGATAGATGATTTAGTAAACAAGGGGACTAAGGAACCTTATCGAATGTTTACCTCAAGAGCCGAGTATAGAATCTTGTTGAGACAGGATAATGCTGATCTCAGACTGACACCTCTTGCACAAACTCTAGGCGTCCAAAATATGGATGAGCGCATGCAAAGAGTAGAGGATAAAAAAGTAGCGACCAAAGAAATCAGAAGATTTTTAGAAAAGACGAGCATCAGTCCTGATGATATCAATCCTTTCTTAGAATCTATACAGTCATCACCCCTCTCGCAAAAGGTCAAGCTCATCTCTGTGCTGGGCAGACCAGGAGTAGATATTCCTGCAATGGCTGCGCATTATGAGCCGCTGAAGCTAGAGATGGAAAAGTATGATACTGAGACAGTAGGTATGGCTGGAACAGATATCAAGTATGAAGGCTACATCGTCAAAGAACAAGAACTAGCGAATAAAATGCTCCGACTTGAAGGGGTCTCTCTACAGAAGGATCAGGATTATAATCAGCTCAAGGCTTTGTCGGCAGAGGCAAGAGAAAAACTCAATGAGATCAAACCTAGAACTATAGGGCAAGCGAGTAGGATCAGTGGGGTGAGCCCTAGTGATGTGAGTATTTTGCTTGTGCATGTGGGGAGGTGATTAGCGGTTTGGCGGGTCATCGGTTTAGCGGTTTGGCGGTTCATCGGTTTAGAGGTTCAAAGGAGCAAAGGTGTAATGGGTGCAATGGTTCAAAGGTTCAAAGGTTCAAAGGTGCAAAGGTTTGGAGGTGCAAAGGTTGAATAGATACGCAAGTAGGAATATAAATAAAACTGTGTCGATTTAAGAAATCTAGAATTCAAGTACAAATGCAACTTTTGTTAGTGAATTAATTTGATCAACTGGAGATATAAATCCTAGACGTTTTCGAGGCCTCCTATTTTGTTTTCGTTTTGCTTTTTTGACATCTCTCTAGGTGATGTTTTCAAAGCTTTTTATCTTAGGGAATTACTGTCTTAGCAAGCCATTGTAATTTTTGTTTGCTCCTCATAGCCAAGAAGCATAGGGGGCTGCAAAATAGAATTCTATCCCTAACTTTTCACTTACATATTTGTGTTCCGCAAATTCATCTTCATTGCACTCATAGTACCCACTAAACCCACTAAACCCATTGCACCCACTAAACCCATTGCACCCATCAAACCCATTAAATCTCACCATCGTATCCAGATGTAAAACAGTACCCACCCTCGTAAGTCACTGATAATCAATAAAAAAATCGCACAATTTCTAAAATTACCCACTTCAAATAGTTGTTTTATC
>CALLAE010000022.1 GCA_938002665.1 uncultured Saprospiraceae bacterium
GCATATTATGTATTATGGTTGCTTAGTGGAGCTTCTGCAGCAGGGAGTTTTGTTTAATTCTGTTTGTATTTTGTTTAACCATGTCTTATCTTTGGTTAAACAAAATCGGTCAATTATGTCTACAGTAGAATTTTACAGCCAGATAGACCACATAACAGGGTCGCTCAACTCCTTTGCGTACAATCTGACCAAGAGTTCGGATGATGCACAGGACTTATTCCAGGAGACAGCTTTCAGAGCACTTACAAACAAGGAGAAGTTTCGTCCAGGTACCAACTTCAAGGCATGGATGTTTACGATAATGAAAAACATCTTCATTAATAATTACAGAAAGAAGGTCAAAGCCAATACGATAATAGACTCTACAGAGAATCTATTCTATCTGAACTCAGGCAAAAATGTCATCTACAATAAGGCCAACAGCAACATGTTTATGGAGGAACTAGAAGGCATGATCACTTCCCTAGATGATTCTATAAAGGTGCCTTTCATGATGCACTACAAAGGGTTCAAATATCAAGAGATAGCAGATGAGCTAGACCTTCCTCTCGGCACAGTAAAAAGTAGAATTTTCTTTGCAAGAAAAGCCTTGAAAGAAAGCATAATAAAGAGCTACGGTGACTACGAGACAGTGAGAGAAAAACTTACAGCATAGTAGATTAGTTTAGTTAGGTTACTAAGTTTAATAATGAAAACGGCTATCTTTTAGTAGCCGTTTTTTTTATGCCCCCTATTGAGTATACGCTGAAGATAAGGTCTATAGAGATTGTGGTTGTTACATTGAAGAGATAGTGTCTAGGCTTAAGCTATTCTAGCGGGAACAGAGCTTTCTCGATGGTGCTCGAAACGAAAAAAATCTTACTCACTTAATACAACTTGCAAGTATGTGAAGTGGAGGCGTCTGAGTTCATCGATAATACATTATTATTGCTCCACAAGTGCAGAAGAAGCATAAGAACATATCAAAGGCAACAGAACAAGTCAGTTCTGTACTTATCCAGTGGTACCGAAAAAATGCCAGAGACCTCCCTTGGCGTCATACTCGTGATCCCTACCCTATCTGGATATCAGAAGTCATCTTACAGCAGACCACTGTCGCTCAAGGGGAGGCCTATTACCACCGCTTCCTGAAAAAGTTTCCTACTCTCGCAGCCTTGGCCTCGGCTGAGCAGGATGCTGTGCTGAAGCTCTGGGAGGGCCTAGGCTACTACAGTCGTGCCCGCAATCTCCATGCAGCTGCACAAGATGTGATGAACCGTTTTGATGGACAATTTCCTGACACCTATGAGAACATCATCAGTCTGAAAGGCATCGGTCCTTATGCGGCGGCGGCCATCGGAAGCTTTGTGTATGGCATTCCGAGAGTGGTCGTGGATGGTAATGTGCTGAGGGTAATCAGTCGTCTATATGGGATAGAAGAAGCCGTAGATCTTCCCGCTACTAAAAAGCAGATTACTCTACTGGCACAGACGCTGCTAGATACCCAAGACCCCGCAGAATTCAATCAGGCCATTATGGAATTTGGTGCCATAAATTGCACTTACAAAAAACCCAGTTGCGCTACTTGCCCGCTCCGTCAATTCTGCACCGCCCACGCTAAAAAGATAGTGGACCAGCTGCCATTGAAATCCAAAAAAATAAAGAAAACAACCAGACGGTTTCATTTCCTGATTCTAGAAGACCCCAATAACTGTTTTCTGGTGGACCAGCGCACAGGCAAAGACGTCTGGCAGGGCCTCTTCCAATTTCCGCTGCTAGAAAGCAATAAACTCGACCATGAACTTAGCTTGCACGATTTCCCTCATATTGAGCCCATAAAGGGAAAGCTGGTAGGCGTCTCTGAATTATACAAACAGACACTGACACATCAGTACATTCAGGCATGCTTTTATCACTTTCGCGCAGAGGCTTCCCTTAAGCGGCATAATAGCTATAAAGTGATTTCTAAGTCAGAAATTAAAGACTACGCTTGGCCAAAAATTATAGTCAACTACCTAAAAGACAGGGAATTACTATAATTCTGAGTAATTCTGCCCTTTATAGAATTTGGAATAGATTTAATACCTTTATAAGACCTTTTTTTTAAAAGACAGTTCAATATGATAAACAAAGTAATACTAGTCGGCAATCTGGGTGCAGATCCTGAAATAAGATCTCTAGAGAGTGGTGCTAAAGTGGCAAGAATATCCGTAGCAACTAACGAAAACTACCAAGATAAAAATGGAGAATGGCAAAAGCTGACGGAGTGGCATAATGTCGTGGCCTGGAGAGGACTGGCAGAGAGAGCAGAGTCTTATCTTAAAAAAGGTCAAATGGTCTACGTAGAAGGCAAACTCAATACTAGAAAATGGCAAGATAAAGAGGGTAATGATAGATATTCTACAGACGTTGTGGCAAGGGTTTTGCGTAGTCTAGAAAGAAGAGAAAGCACAGGTGGAGGAGAGAACAGAAACTTCCCGAAAGCTAATGACGAGTTTCCTACATCTAAAATAGAAAACAAACCCGCCTCTACAGCAAGCAATATGTCTGCAGTAGAAGAAGATGATCTTCCGTTCTAATCCCATTCGATTAGGACTTAACAAAAAAATAAACCTTGGACCCTGATCCCTCGAATTTTATACTTCTAATACCTACACTAAATATATTCCTGATTTCGCTGTGGTCATTTGCGTGGTCAGGTCTTTGTCTTATAATTTTACTCATCTGCTCTGCACTGGTATCAGGTTCTGAAGTTGCATTCTTTTCGCTCTCACCTAATGATCTAGAAAATCTTGACAAGGATGACGACAAGAAAAACAAGCTGGTCCTAAAACTAAGAGACAAACCCAGAAAATTATTAGCCACCATTCTTATTGCCAATAACTTTGTGAATATCGGCATCGTTATCCTATCTGACTTCTTAGTCAGAAAAGTGCTAGGCGACGAGCGACTGCTGAGTATAGGACAATGGCTACAACAATACTTGCCGGGTGAGGCTATCAGTCTAGGTAGAATTATCAATTTTCTAGTTACCGTAGTCGGGGTGACGTTCTTACTAGTCCTCTTTGGAGAGGTCGCTCCTAAGATCTATGCCAACCTCAATAACTTAAGATTTGCAAGAGTAATGTCGAGGCCAATGTCTGTACTATCAGGTGTCTTTACTCCACTCAGTGCCCTGCTGGTGCGGTGGTCTTCTAAGATGGAGTCTAGATTTATCAGTACCCGTACGGGCATAGATGACACGAGCAAGGAGGAACTGGACAAAGCCATAGAGCTCACCGTATCTGGAGAGGAGCAGGCGGAAGAGGCGGACATCCTAAGAGGGATCATAAAGTTCGGTAATGTTTCTGCCAAGCAAATAATGAAATCAAGAGTGGACGTGGTCGCTGCGGAAGAAAAGCAAAACTTCACAGAAGTGATGGCCATGATAAAAGACAATGGCTTCTCACGTATCCCTGTGTACAGAGAAGATTTTGACGAGGTGGTCGGTATCCTGTATGCTAAAGATCTACTTGGTTATTCTAAGGAAAAAAGTGATTTTAATTGGCAACAGTTTATCAGAGAGAATCTCATCTATGTACCGGAGTCGAAAAAAATAGATGACATCCTAAAGGAATTTCAGCAGCAACGCTTGCACATGGCTATAGTGGTGGATGAGTTTGGCGGGAGCGCAGGTATCATTACTTTAGAAGATATAGTAGAAGAAGTTATCGGAGAGATAAAAGATGAATTTGACGACGAAGAAGAAGTGGATTACATTAAGATAAACGATTCTAATTTCATCTTTGAAGGGAAGACCCTCTTGCATGATGTGGCTCGTATTCTGAATGTAGAAAAAGATACTTTTGATAAACACAAAGCAGACACAGATTCTATTGCGGGCTTATTGCTTAATCACTTTGGTCGCATCCCGAAAAAGGATAAGGAGCTAATGTTAGGACAGTTTAAATTTAAGATAGTGGCAGTGTCGAAGCGGCGGATAGAGAAGGTGCATGTTACGATGTTGTAGGGGAGGTTTAGTGGGGGTAATGGGTTTAGTGGGTATAATGGGTTTAATGGGTTTAGTGGGTATAATGGGTATAATGGGTATAATGGGTTTAGTGGGTTTAGTGGGTTTAGTGGGTTTAGTGGGTTTAGTGGGTTTAGTGGGTTTAAAGGTGACGAGGTTTAATGGGTTTAATAGGTAATTTGTGATTGGATGTATTTAAAAATGGACTTTGGAATTTAGAAATTGGAATTTTCAGTTGTTGTTGGTTTTGCTTGTTGGGTTTGCGGCATGCAAGGAGGAAGCTGTACTTGTGCCTAAGCCACGCATCTACCCTAAAGTCATCTATCCAGAGAAAGCCTATGAGCCACTAGAAATTGAAGATTGTCCATTCACTATGGAGGTACCTAAGTATTTCCAATATATCAAAGACAAAGACCAGAATGCTGTAGAGAAAAAACACAACTGTTGGTTTGATCTCTACTGTCAAGAGCTGAATAGTTATATCCACCTTTCTTACCTACCCTTTTCTTCTCGTAAAGAATTCGATAAGCTGATAGGGGATGCTTTTGAGATGGCTGATAAGCACAATATTAAGGCTAGCTATAGAAACGAACTCAAAATAACCAAGCCTGAAGAACAAGTGCATGGCCTTATCTTCGAGATAGATGGACCTGTCGCTACGCCACTTCAGTTTTTTATGACAGATAGTACGCGACATTTTATCCGTGGCAGTCTCTACTTTAAGTCTAGTGTCAATAGAGATAGCATAGCCCCAGTGTATGACTTTCATAAGCTGGATGTAGGGAAAATGGTCGAAAGTTTTGAGTGGCGGTAGATTCGTACAAGTATTAGCGCTAAGAAAGTTTATTCCAACAACACTTTTTATATTTATCACCACTCCCACATGGGCAAGGATCATTACGACCTATTTTAGGACTTTCATGCATGAGAGGTAATTGCATAAGTGTTTGCTCTGTGTCTCCGAACATATTCATTCCTTCTAAGTCTTCAAGTCTCACGACCATCTGCTCTCTATCTTGAGCAATGGTATTAAGGATGGTAGCATTGTAGTCATCTACCTTAGTATGAAAGAATAATTCTTGTAGATATGCAAAGTAAGCTGACAAGCTAGAGTGACTCAGTATTTCATCTTCATAATCAGATCCCTCAAAGAGTTCGTCTAAGCTTCTGAGATAAAAGTTATCCATTACTCCCTTTTCATATTGCTCTGTAATCCATTGCTTATACTTGTCTACACCACAAGATCCCATCGCAAGTGCAAACCAAAATATGTTATCTGGATTCCCATGACTAAGCTGATCTTTTATTTTATCCAGAATAGACAATACTTCAGCTCTTTCTCCATCCTTGTAGACATGCCCTAATGCCGCCATCAGACTGTACTTTAATGAAGTATCTTCATCATTAGTTTTTAATAAATCTAAAAAGATAGCAGGATCTACTTTAGCTAATCGCACTAAGCCAGGCAACATAAGTTCCACAGGCCTATCACCAAATATCTGATAGTCATCGTACTCAGACAACTGAACAAAGGTGACCAGCAATTCGCTAGCCAGCTTATAGATACCCGTGTAAATGGCTATATGAAATACTACAATTAAATATCCAAATTCTTCACCATAATATTCTATGCGTTGGGTCCCTTGTGCTAGCACCCATCTTAGATCTGATTCTAACTTATCTGTATCTAGTTGGAGCAGCTCCGTCTCATTTCCTTCATTGAGAAAAAAGAAGCCTTTATTTAGAATGTCATAACTGATCTTATAATGAGGCTGTATATTCATTTCATGGACAGGAAAAATCTCCTGTAAATCTAGGTCTAATTCCACAGGCTCTAGTGGAGGAAAATAATCTCGCTCTAATCCTTTTAGTCTATATGCAAGTTCGATTTGCACGTCTACTGGGCAGCCAAGAGAAATACAGAAAAGTTCTTCTATTAACTTTTCATTATCTGTAAGCGCAGCTATATGTGCCAAGGCAAACAATAGTTGATGATACTCATTATCTCCTATGACTTTATGATAGTGCTTTTCTCTTCTTAGAGCGGCAAGCTCTGGTGCTAGCATAGCAAGGCAGCTCTTCATTACTTTAGAGCTGGCCTTCTCACGAATTCTCAAAAAACAATATTCTAATTTAAAAGGCAGAGCATCAGGATACGTTTCTAGCAAGTTTTCTATAGTTCTTCTATATGCCTCTTGTGTAATATGAGTTAACTGAGACGTCGCTCTTAGCAAATGTAAGTGGACGCAGTCGGGAAACTGCTTTATAAATGCATCATACTCCTCTAGGCTATACTCATCATTTTCCATCTCTAGTTCCTCCAAGAGAAAATGTAGCTCTGGTTCAAAATTTATAGGAGCAAAATCTATGAGTGGAAAAGCGATTACAGACATCAGTACAGAAGATTATCGTGCTAATATATAATTCTTCTATCTGATGTAGCCAATACATGATAGATAAAAACAAAAAGCAAGTTAAGCCAGACCAATCGGCTTAACTTGCTAGTCTAAATATTATGCTACTACTTCTTTACAAATCGTTCGCCATACTCGTTCCCTTGTTCGTCTTTTACGGATATAAAGTACATACCTGTATTAAGGTCAGCAATTCCTAAGCTATGCGCCGTAGCTCCCGCTGGCAAGGCCACACGATTCTTAATTTCTCCATTAATGTTAACCATGACAAGTTCTGACGCAGATTCTAAGGGCTTCATAAATCTAACAGTGAACACCTCTGATGCTGGATTAGGATAGACAAAGTATTCTACTGGATTAGGATCAGTAAAACCAATAATGCAGTCCTCATCCACAGTTATTGTAAACGGTTCTCCAGGAGTATAACAGCACCAATAATCTCCTGTGAGGGGATCTATGTTTCTGTAATCATGCAGACTGATGATAAACTGATAGGTACTTCCTAGAATTGCGTTAGGTAAGGTGATATCTATTATTCCAGTGGTCTCATTATGTTCAAGATATTCTTCTCCATTAGGAGTATGATCCGGAAAATCTGGGAAAGTAGCCTGAGAAAAATCTGCAGGAATGGTCGTTCCTTCTGGCCCTAGTACGGCTATCGAAGCCTCATATTCGAGTTCATTAATATTCTTGATTCTAAATTGATAATGATAGACACCATTATCATCGCAGTAGACTTCTGGATCTATAAGTTCAGCACACTGGTCTGGTGGAATAGGACAATTAAGCGTACAGGTATCAATACCGATAACCTGTGTACCATCTTCCACTAGTGCTCTCCAGGTCACTGTAAACTCTTGCTCCTCTGGTGACATGGAATTCATACCATCTATGCAGAACTGAAGAATATCTGAATGATTGCCTGGTGGAAGGAAGCTTCCCCCAGTCATGGTCAAAGAAAAAGTCCTATCAGAGAAAGTGTTGACCTGGTACCCATCAGAAGCGGTTGCAGTAAAGCCGAGACCTTCAGTGAGCATTGCAAAATCTGCTACGACTATATAATCCTCCTGACAAGTTTCGTAGCCAAAAGTGTAGCAGCAGTCATCCATGTCCTGCATAACTGTAGACTTAGTAGGCGGGATATCTGTAGGGCAGCAATTCGTCAGCTCTACACAGTGTTGTTCCTTACAGCAAGGACCCTCACTACCATAAGGTGCAATATCAAAACAATAAGTAATCGTCTCTTCACTAAAGCTGCTTAGGGCATCTATACCCCATGAAAGTTCTACTGACTGGCCAGGTGCTAATTCTGAAGAGAGTTGTACTAAGGTACTGCCCGCATCCAGTGAAAAGTTGTCATCTGTCTCTAAAATTAAGAGCTTATCGAAAGTGGCTTCGTTGTTATTGGTGAAGGTGAAGTTGTAGGTATAGGTCGCTATGCTTTCTGAATTAACATCGTCATTACAAGGTGGGCTTTCTGAGTCAATAGTAAAACAGCTTCCATCTAATACGGGAGGATCAACCTCCTCACTACATAATTCAATGACAGATTCCGAAACTGCTTCACAACTGGTAACATTATCTATCACATTCAATACAAAAACATTCGTACCCTCAGACAACTCGTCTATCAACACTTGAGGACTTTCATCCACTTCATTTCCCACAAGAGCTGAAGGAGACCATGAATAACTCAAGTTATCCGAAGCTGGGGTAATGCTCGCCTCCATATAGTAAACTTCTTCGTCACAAATCACTGCATCATCAATCTCAACAACAGGTGCACTGTTTTCACTGACAGTGACTTCGAAGCTGATATCAGAATTACATTCGGTGCCTGACAAGGACATACTCAAGTCATAGGTCGTCGTTTCTGACGGACAGACATCAATATAACTAGCAGATTCACCAGTCACTTCATTGCCTTCCCAAGTATAATCGATTCCATCTTCAGGAATCACGCCTATAGTAATACAGCCGTCCATACATACCATATACTGCACTTCGCCTTGAGGCAGACTTAATTTCTCTATTTCTACTTGCGAGATAGATGAACAGCCGGTTTCTACATCAGACACTGTTAGTGTATATGTGTTAGTTCCTAAGGACAAAAACGATGGGTCTAAATCTGGGTTATCAGCAACTGGATCACTCAATCCAATACTAGGTGACCATGAACTTGTGTGACCATTTTCTGAACTGATCTCCACACCTAATGACACTAACTCATCTGTACATACGAGTAAGTTGTCAACAGAAATACTCGGTGCCTCAGCATCGAAAAAATTGAAATTCAATTCTTTCTCAATCGTGCAGCCTGAACTTGGATTAACTATACTCAGTGTCTGCGATCCCGTTTCTGCAGGACAAATTGTAATCATAGATTCAGAAGAAGACACTACGTCATCCGAGGGGATCATGTTGTAGTCAAGGTTTTGACTGTTATCCAGTATAATGTCCACACAGCCATTCTCACAGACTTGGTAATCTGTTTCCACCTCTATTTCTCCAAGATCCACAACTGTAATTGCAACGACATCATTGAGCATACAAGCTCCCATATCACTTATCACTTCTATTTCAAATTCCCCTGCCTCTGTCGCTGTAAAACTTGGCTGAGCACAAGTCGTACAACTTAAGGTCTGGTCTGTCACCCAGGTACTCAATATAGAGTTATCACTATCTCCTAAAGTGATCGTTTCTCCGACACAGACACTGAGATCAATACCTGCAGAGGGTTTATTAGGGATGCTGACAAATAGGCTTGCTGTATTTGTACAGCCATTTTCGTCGGTTACGGTTAAAGTATACGTGCCTTCAGAACCAGTTGTTGTGGATGCATTCAGTTCAGTGATCCCAACAAGATCCCGTCCACTCCATCTATATGTGCAATCAGGACATTCTCCTATCAATCTAGGATTCAATTCTGTACCATCATCATCTGGGCAATGCTCAATGTCTTCAAGCTCAAAAGCTGCTTGTTCATATATAGAAACAAATACATCATCGGCTGTGGAGCGACAGCCACCTTCATAAGTAGCGACCAGTAAGTAATTTCTACTTTGCTCTGCATTCACTATGGGTTGTGGGCAATCAACACAACTCAAGCCCACCGAAGGTGTCCACTCGTAAGCGATAATGGTAGGGCTAGGTTCTAGACCTATCTGAACATCTGTGCCTTGACAGGTTTCTACATCGGGCCCAGCATCCACAGAAGGATTATCCAGTCCTGATACAAGTATGGTGTCTTTCACCTCACAACCCGATGGTGTCGTCGCTGTTAGGATAAACTCCTGCTCACCAGCTATCAAAACTTCTGGCTGAGGACTATTCTGGTTCGTTCCATTCTGCCATGCGGCATTAGCTGGCGTCCACGAATAATCAAAGAGCCCTTCTGTCGCTTCAGGCTGGCCAAGGGTAATTATATTGTTTGGGCAGGTATTTATGTCGGGGGTTTCTGGCGTAGAATAAACTGTAATAGGTATAGAGAAGCTCTTTGTACATACATCAGATGCTCTTACACTTACCCGGACAGAGAAATTTGATTCACCAGAAGACAAATGAGGAATAGTGATAATGGGATTAGGCAATCCCTGTTGATTATCATCAATAAACAAATCGTTTATATCAATAGCTGGAAAGGCATTCCAAGTATATTCATAATCATTATTATTTAGTTCTCCTAGTTGTAGGGTTTCTCCAGCACAAACTGTGTGCGGCCCACCTGGATTATACTTTATCGTTCCATTATCCTGAGATAAAGGATTTAAGTTTGCTGAACATGTAATTGTTGGATCAAGATTATATGTGGCTGTTATTGAGGCCCCTGATACTTCTGGTACAACTAAGGTCACTTCACGACCTATACAATTATCAAAAGCTTCGCATGGAGACCACACATAAGTCCAATCGTCAGGATCAGTTTCCAAACTGTAAGTTGCTGTAGCTGAATAATCAAAACCAGAAGTAAGTTCACAAGTATTATCGTTTAAAGTAATTCTACATTGACAAGGCGGAACAGCTACTTGATCGATGCAGCAATGTCCGTTATAACATACCTCAAGCTGATAGACTGTTGTTTCATCATCTGAACCATCGACAGTTGTTGTAGGTTCATTTCTTGGACCTGTAATCTTATCTGGACCACTAACAACAGTCCATGCATATTCTGCGTCTATTTGAGGATGAAAATCTCCATCTCCGATTGTTCTCGGACCACATCCGTTGAATCCTGCCGAAGCAATCAGGCCATAGACCGTTGTTGTATCTCTCCATTCGCAACCATCTATACTTGTGTATAAAGAATATCTAAAAGGATTTCGGGTTGTATCACTTAATATTGATGGACTTGTATGACTTTGTTGGACATAGTTAGGATTAGATACATTACGCGAATCAAGAAAATACGCATAACCATCATTATAACTTAACCAATTATAACTTGCCTGATTATTAGACTCCACCCCTATCTGAATATCGTCCTTAAAACATGTTATATATTCAGGTTGCAAACCACTACTTGGATTGGAATAATACGATACCTGAACTTCATCCTGAGTTGTGCAAGATTCTCCAGTCTCCAACAATAAAGAGCCATTAACCGTATATTCCTGATTTGTTGTTAAAGTCACTTCTGGTTCCGGGCATGTAGTACAGCTTAACCCATTAGCTGGTGACCATTCATATGAAACTGTATATGCTGAAATTTCTTTTCCTAATGTTGCTAAAAAAGGTCCTGCACTATCACATAAACTTATATCAGGACCAGCATTTACATTGATCGCTCTTACTAGGTTTTGAGCAATATTAGAACAATTATTAGCATCTGTTACCGTCACTGTAAAAACTGTATTTTCGTCTATTGTTGCTAATGGATTGGAAATTGTATTATCGTTTAGGAATTGTTCTTGATTCCACTGGATATTAAAGGGCGCTAGTCCACCCTCGATGGTTTCTGCGCCACCTATTAAAACGGGAATTCCTGGACAGGTATATTGCGCAAAACCAGCGTCTACATTGGGTGCTATAAAATCAGAGCCACTTACTTGTGTGATGCTTGATGTTGAAATCAGTTTTTCATTATCACAAGGGTCTACTACTTTTCGTCGATACAATCGTTGGGTAGGAAATATACTTGGAGTATAATTGACAGAATTTGCTCCAGGTATAATATCCCAATTAATATTATCTTGGCTGATTTCCCAAACATAGCTTGGAACTTTGCCACCTAATGCTGGAATCCTGTGTCCTATGATTTGTGGCACAAAACCATTGATACAATATCCTGATATATTACTAGGAGATATTATGTCATTAAAGTTTGGATAACTTACATCGAATTGAAATTTTTTAAGAGTCAAGTCAGAATTAGCAAGGAAGACTTCGTCACAGGCAGAGGATGTACCAATAAGAATGTTCGACAAAATTCCTTCTTCAAGAACTTTATTCATCGAAATAATAGCTGGATTTTCTAAATCTAATACAGTTAAATAGGATCCGGACTCATTTAGTCCGTTTGTAACCTCTAGAGCGAGGCCTGCAAAAAATCCAAGCTGCAAATACTGCGGGCTATAAATATATAATTTGTTCCCGGAGCACCAAAAATCAAAATCAGGACTAATTATATTAATCCAGAAAGAAAGATTTTCTTTCTCTAAATCGAATCCCATAATTTCTACTGCACTGTCATCAAGTATGGGTGCAAAAATAATTTTCCCATCTTCAGAAAAATTAAATTTGTAATCTGTAAAAAATCCATTGTTACTAAAGCTAAATGAAATATACTCAAATTCTAAATCAGTCAAGTCTACCATTTTGAACAACGTGATACGAGGTTTATCACCAGATTGTATTATTACGGAGTATATACTCCCATCATACTTAATTAACTCCACATATGTTTTCGTAGTGAAGTCTCTTATTCCTTGATCTTTTATTTCATTTGAGAGAACACCACTAATTCGGTCAAAAGAACTAATAAAATAGTTAGGTTCTTCAAAGAATATAGGGATGTATTGACTATTATTGGCTATAACATCACCTACCTCTACACCACTCACAAGTACTTTATTTTGATAAGTAACGATAGAGACCATCTCAAAATCCTTTTCACTACTGTACCATGAGTGCCAGGTTGCATTAGTATAAAGATTATATCTCCCTATTGCACCATCCGTTCTTAATATGTATGCTCCATTAGCACTAGCCGGTAGAAAATTTGGGTCACTTGTAGAAGTCGCCCAATACAAGTCAGACCCTTCTATGTAGATTTTAAATTCACTTTGCTTATCGTGGAATAACTTATTAATAATCAGATTTCCATTATTAGTATCTAATAGAATGATCCTATTGCCATTAAGGATATAAATCTGATCATCAAAGTTGTGTAACTCGCCACTCTGTGGTATGTGCCATATCTCTGTTCCATCATCTGCATCGATACCATAAGTTCCAGAATTCCCAGATACGATAATTTTGTTGTCTATAATTAGTTGGTTATATCCCTTGGCAGTTGATTCCCAAGCTTGCGTATATTCTACAGACTGGCTAGTAAGCGTAAGAGTGAAAAGTGCAAGTGTTATATATGTAATGAGTGCTCTCATTTTATTTCTATTTGTAGTTTAAAAAAATTGGGATTAGAATTTTAATATTTTCTGATATCCGATAGTCAATCCTCGCTCATTTTTTATCCTCACAAAGTAGACTGCTGGCAAGTTTTCACTAAGACTAAGACGGTAACGGTCTACCCCTTCTGGAATACTTTCCTGCATGATCTTTCGGCCTTGCATATTGATAAGTTCTACACCTAGAGGAGTTTCTGTTTCTCTTTCAAAAGCCACCACAAAATCTTCCCTTACAGGATTAGGGTAGATGACATAACTGACAGGTCTATCTGAATTGATTTCTGCTGGCTCTAGTTGAGTACCAGGGTCCAGTCCTGGTTCACCTCCTCCAGGCTCTCCTATGATACACGGCGGAATATTAACCGTCACTTGGTCCCCAGTATAACAGCACCAAAAGGAGCCATCCTCCATGGGGGTATCAAAATCATGTAAGGTCACAGAGAAGGTAAACTGATCTCCGGGTTGTACATCGAAAAGATCAACTGAGTAGCTGGATAGGCTACCAGGCTGTAGGAGTAAATCATCAAATACCTGGGGGCTATATTGGTCTACAGTAAGCCCGTCATGAACACCTATTACGACCTGATGTGTTTCTTCAGTATCAGATTCACTAATCTGCATGGAGAAATCGAGATGGTAGTTACCTAGCTCATCACAGGTGACAACAGGATTGAAAATGAGATTGCAGGGGTCTGGTGTACATTCTGTAGGTATATCCTCAGAACAGGCAGGAACTGCATTACCTCCTTCATCTATGATCATCCAATCTACCTGAAAATATTGTTCACTGACATTTTCTGAGGTTACGCCATCCATGCAGATAGTACCAATTGTAACAATTTCCTCTATTACCGGAATAGTTTCGATTACTTCTCCATCTCCCATATAGAATGCGACTATACCATTGCCTTCGTCATATGCCGTCCATCCATTCACACCTTCATAAGCGGATACATCTAGCCCTTCTATGATAGAATATGCAAAGATGGCACTGAAGTAATCCTCAGCACAACTATTACTGACTGATATATCATAGCAACAATCGTCTACATCAGAAGCAGTTACAACGGTATTCTTACTCTCCTCTGGCTCACAGCATACTGGTAGGGTTATACAAAAATCATCTTTGCAGCAATCGCCACCTTCTGGGTTCTGTGGGATGACATCAAAGCAGACTTCTATTTCTTCTGACACAAAATCTTGTACTCTTATAGTAAATGATATTTCTTCTGACACCTCTCCTGGAGAAAGAATAGGAAATCCCTCTCCAAAATCTATTGTTAAACTTGGAGAAATAGCCGTTCCTGCTGTCTGTGGAAAAGTTAGAATTCTATCAAAAATCTGATCATTTTCATTTTTTATGCTAAGGCTAAGCTCATAAGTAAAGTCATCATTACAAGTGATGTCTGAACTAACTACAGTAAAACAATCTGATGGAACTTCACAGTCTACATCACATTTATAGACTTCTACATCTCCTAGGTAAATCTTATCTATCTGCACAAGGTCTTCATCTAGATCAAACAACCATGAAGAGGCTGAGACTGTTTCCTCCTCTGGATCAAATACTTGTAGGCCATATAATCTATCTCCTGGACTAAAGTGAATGGCATCTCCCATCACCCACAGAGCACCTTGACAATTAGAGAAATCATTATTGACAAAACCAAGGTCAAGTCCTCCAGCAGAATTATTCCCATCCCCAAAGACTCCTATCCCATAGACCAAATCAGACTGGACCCAATCTCCGCTTTCGGAGGTGAATTGCATCACTCTGGTGTCATGAGCTGACCACAATGGCCCTCCATTATAATCTCCAATATCTCCTTTCATGGACCGTTCAGCTATATATAATTCTACTCCATCTACAGAAAGAGCAATGTCTGAAATAGGATGCGAAAAGCTGCTATTATCATAAAAAGGAATTTCAATTAACTCTGGCTCATTTGTATCTTCCATAAAATCACCTGCTCCATCAAGTGTAACCGCTCCTACATAGTTGTGAATAGAATTGCTAGCATGTGCATCATTATTCCACGATCCATAGTAGACCTTTACATTATTAGCATTTGTTCCGTAAGTATTTATGCCCCAAGTTCTTACTCCTAGTGGCGCATATCCAGGTGAGTCATCTATATAGTCGTAAGGAGAAAACGGTGTACCGATAGTTGCTCCCGAAGACGGATCTATTCTATAGATTCTTCCATCTTCAAAATTGGTAACTAACAATTGGTTATGATATTTGTCATAGCAAATGTTTCCTAGGCCAGGACTAGCTTGACTATCAGCATTACGTAATGGACCTATTTCATTAGGCAAGTTGGCCTGAAAAGTGAGATCCAAATTACCCTCACTCGTCACTTTATAAATATTTACGCCATTAGGACCTGCTATAATGCTGCCATAAATTATAGAAGAGGTAAAATAAATATTGCCGTCTTCATCGAAAGTCGTTCCAAAGACTTCACCCATTTCCTCTACAGTCCACGACAAAACTGTAGGCAAAGGTAAATTTGTATCATATGGGGAAGAAGTAAAATCTCCTGTCCTTTTCACAGCAGCAACTACTCCATTTGGAGTGGCAGGTGAAGCACAAGTCACTGCTGCATCTCCACATTGCCATGTAACTGGATCTTTACATTCTTCTATATCAGCCACCGTCACCTCATAACTAAAAAAGAGTATAGGTTGCAACTGTGCAATACTTGTTATCTGAGACTGAACAGTAACAGTAGTAATTCCTATTTCATAAGGAGCTGAGATAGGCCTACCATCACTTCTGATATAACTATTAGATACGGAAGAGCCATTGCACACATTAATGCTAGGAGCACTTGTGCCCAATTGAGCAGTGCAGGTTTCAGAGTTGGCTTGTGCAGTAAGGTCCTCTGGATCACTAATAACTTCATAGTACACAGCATCCTCTTGCTGCTGCTCTGAAAAAGTGAAATTCTCGCAATAAGATGCCTCGCAGCCATCTTCATAGGTTACTGTGAGGCAAACTTCGTAAGGCGGAACATCTCCTATGCTCCTCCAATCGAAGGTATAAGTGAGAAAAACGCCATCGAATAGCTCATCCACAGCAGGGCCACCTCCAGTTACAGTCCACTCATAAGAAACTCCAGTATCTGTATCAGGTATAAAAGTGTAGGTGTCTGAACATGGTGTCCTTTGGATTGTATAAAAGACTTCACAATCCAACCCACAAGTATTAGCTAATCCAATATCCTCAGTTGCCAAATTATCATCCCCTGATGCTGAAAAATTAAACATCGTTCCGCCATTCTGCGGAAAGGTCTTGTCTGGAATCAAGTCTTGACCCACAAACTGAATAGTATTTTCAAAATCATAATACAAGACCAGACCAGCCTCATTTCCTACTAGCT
>CALLAE010000023.1 GCA_938002665.1 uncultured Saprospiraceae bacterium
CGCTTGGCGCAAGAAAAAGAAGAAGTTGTTTCCATTGCCTACATCGGCAATATAGTCGACATCTGGGAGCGCTTCTATGAAGAAGAGATATACATTCATGTCGGGTCAGATCAGACATCTCTACATATCCCATGGACAGGAGGCTACTACCCTGTAGGCCTCAGTTATGAAGAATCCAATAAACTAATCAGAGAAGCGCCAGAGCAATTCAAAGAAAAGGTACAAGCTTCTCTCTGCAGACATGCAACTGCGATAAATCTACATACTAAAAGAGGCACTTACTTCTTTGATTATGGCAATGCTTTTTTATTAGAAGCTTCTAGAGCCGGCGCAGAAGTAATGGCAGAAAATAACATAGATTTTTGTTACCCCTCTTATGTGCAAGACATCTTAGGCCCTATGTGTTTTGATTATGGTTTTGGACCATTCAGATGGGTCTGTTCTTCAGGCAAACCAGAAGACTTAGACCATACTGATAGAATAGCAGCCGAGGTACTAGAAGAAATAATGGCCAGCTCTCCTCCAGAAATAAAACTGCAGATGCAGGATAATATCACCTGGATAAAAGATGCAAGGCAAAACAAACTAGTGGTCGGCTCCCAAGCTAGGATCCTCTACGCGGATGCAGAAGGTCGAAGTAAAATAGCACAAGCCTTCAATACTGCAATCGCTGCAGGCACAATAGGACCAGTCATCCTCGGCAGAGATCACCATGATGTCAGTGGGACAGACTCCCCTTTCCGTGAGACTTCTAATATCTATGATGGCAGCAAGTTTACGGCAGACATGGCCATACACAATGTTATAGGAGACAGTTTCCGTGGCGCGACCTGGGTCTCTATCCATAATGGTGGTGGCGTGGGCTGGGGAGAAGTGATGAATGGGGGTTTTGGACTTCTGCTAGATGGAAGTGCAGAGGCCGAGCGCAAGCTTAAGAACATGCTCTTCTATGATGTGAATAATGGTATTGCAAGAAGAAGCTGGGCCAGAAATGCAGAAGCCATTTTTGCAATAAAGCGAGAAATGGAAAGAACCCCTGGACTCAAAGTCACCCTAGCAGAGCTGGTGGATGATGATGTGCTGGAGGGCTTGGCCTAATCGCAATCACATTGCCCAGTCTACAACTGTACTTAGCCTAAATCTATCCAAGCTAAGCCATCGTAATATCTGAAACCTGGTGAGGCGTCTTGCCTATTAGTGCCATCGTCTAGGTAGATGGTTCCTTCCTGTACATTAGCGGGTGGCAGAGCTAAGCGTTCCATGATAGGCTTGCCTGGAAGGCCTTGTGGGCCTTGAGGACCTTGTGGGCCAGGAGGTCCTTGTCCCCAAGATCCTCCATCATTTCCGGCCGGGCCTTGCGGACCCTGAGGACCTCGTGTTCCTTCCATACCATCTTGGCATATAACTTTGTGAGATTCTATACAAAATAAAACAGACTTAAATTTTTGAGTTCCAAGAAGACGAGGACCTTTCCCATCATTAAGTTCATATTCCATAGTTACTGTCAAGAAGCTTTCCAACCATGGGATGCTATTAAAACTTCCAATAACTTCCTCTCCTCTTCCTACTTTCAAAGATATGACGCCATCAGAATCAGACTGAATGAACTGGCTTTCTTGATAAACTATAGAATCAACTAAACTATTGGTCAAGGTTATTAGAAACTCTAACTCCTGATCAGCCAAAGGCAAAGCACTATCATCTAACATAAGTCCTTGGTACGTATAAGCATCATATTGCGCACTTACAAGAGTGCTACAAAACAAAAACATAAATAAGCTATAATTTTTCATAATTGTCTTTTTATAGATCTAACCAAGTACCGTTTTTATTATATCTGAGACGTGGTTTCCCATCTTCGGTATTAGTTCCATCATCTACGTAGTAAGCTCCAAAATTTGGTTCAGTACTTCTCATTATTTTAATGTGGAAGCCATCTGGACCAGTCATACCCAAATTTCCAATAGGTCCTTGGGGACCCTGAGCCCCTGGAGCACCAGGAGGGCCATCACTTCCATTTGGTCCTTGTGGTCCTTGCAGTCCTTGTGGTCCTCTAGCACCCATTCCACCTAAAGCATTAGCCACTTGAGCATAAGGGACTGGAAGTAACTCTTTAGAACCAATGAGAATATTGTTATAGTAAATATTTGTGAAATACCTTTGTCCAAGTTCATTATTCACATTATCTAAAAAATCCACCAAGTTTTCCCTATCCATTGGTACAGAAAAGAAGCCTGACTTATCGATATTAGTATTAGTATTTTGGGTATATGCAATAGGTCCATTGATGCTATCTCTGGATATGGTTACTCTTATCTGCTCTTGTCCAATGGGAGTAAGTGTGACACTGTCTTTATCAAAAATGATAAAACCCTGAAACTCAAATTCTAATGGTATAGAAGGAGCCTCATCACATACTGGTCTGATCTGACTTGATAGCTGGAGAATAAGTCCTAGGAAAGTTGCTATCAAGAAAATTACTTTTTGCATTTTTCGAAATTTTAGAGGTCTACCCACTGACCGTTAAGGAATTGTCTAAAGCCTATGGTTCCGTCACTACGATTAGTTCCATCATCAAGGTAAAGCTGATTGGCATCTGGAGATGAAGGTATAGTACTAGTAAGACTTAAACTTTCCATTCCTGAAAGACCTGCAGAACCTGGTGGACCTTGTGGTCCCTGTGGGCCCTGTGGGCCTTGTCCTGGTGCATTTCCAGGTGGACCTTGTGGACCCGGCGCACCCTGAGGACCCCGTGCACCCTCCTCCCCTGGACAGCCTTGATCACATCTAGTCCTTAGTGAGAAGATAGCATAAGGCACTGCTAGTAATTCTGCTCCTTTGTTAGAGAAAAAATTAGGATAGATCGTAGGCCGATACTTTACTTCTACAAAGATAGGCTTGGTAAAATCTACTTCCCTAAACTCTACAGACTCTGGCGCACCTCTTCCTATCTCCAGCACAGCTTCTCCATTTAGTCCTGTTGTGATATCATGTGTCTCTGTATATACGATAGGTCCATTCTCACCGCCTTCGTGCAATAGGACTTGTACTTCTGTATCTAACATTACTAACTTATCTCCGCTATTATCTTGAAGAATAGTCTGATAAGCAATCGCCTCTACCTGTGCCACAGCAAGTTCAGCTATGACTGTCAGCAAGCAAAATAGATATATAATTCTCTTAGTAGTCATGGCTTAGTTATTAGTAATTAATTCTAGTTTCTGTATAGACTCTTGATCACCTTTTCTTAGCTCTAGCAAGTAAACTCCAGATATCAACTCTGAGCAATCGACTTGATCTACTGCATCAAGGGTCTTGACTAATCTACCCGAAAGATCGTACATAGAAAAAACATCTACATGCTCACTCAGATAAAGCATACCACTGGTAGGATTAGGATACATCGCAATCTGAACCTCAGGATTGAAATTTCTTGTGGCGTCCACAGGAAACTCATCCACCATGATAGACTTTACAGTATTGGTCACAATGGCAGGATTCCTGTCGAAATAAATATGAGCTGTATTCTCAATTTCAGTTTCCAGTTCCAGACCATCCACTACTACTATACTGAATAGTATCTTTCCATTACTTCCGGGTTCATTAGTAGTGCTGTCCGGCAGAAAGATATTGTCATATCTGAAATGAACGATATTCAGTTCATAGTCCTTGATTTGTATTTCTAGCTCTCTAGGATGAGAAGTATTAATCAGTTGAAGAGTATTGATATCTAGACTCTGGCTCAGTGTATCTATTACAAGCACATCCTCTGCATAATCATTTCCAGTATTCTGAAAACGTATGGTATAGTAAAGCAACTCATCTACAAGTGCCAGCTCATCTTCTCTTCCGGGAGAGACGGCTTTATCATTGGGATCATAGGAACAGCGGAGTTCTTGCTCAAAGCATTCTTCTGCTTTTGTATTTTCATCTATTTCCACCCAGGCTCTACTCTTATATATAACTCCCAGATCACTTGGGTCATCCACCATCGGCGCAGCTACACTATAACTTAGTTGTACTATTTCGCCAGGACTCACCTCTACTATCCACCCTACCTCATGATCACTCAAGATGAGGTCAGGCGTATCCTGAAAATAAATAGAATCAGGATCTAAGCGGTTATCTATCTCAACATACACCGTATCTATATAGGCGACACAGCCGTTATTCATAACACAGATATCATAGGTCACTTGATCAAAACATCTGAATCTATCTGAGGTCATCTTAATAGCAGGCTCTACACATTCTCTATCTGGTTTCAGACCAAAATTTACTGAGACATAATCAGACAAGTCATCAATAGTCACTGTAACTAGGGAATCAGTGGTAAGAAGAAAATGCCTTTTGTAGTATTTGAAGGCAATATTATAACTAGCTCTGGGGGCATCGAAGATGATACCTTCAGGCTTGAAAATAGTGTAACCAGTATCATCTATAGTGAACGATCCCCCATCTATAAAATTCTCACTGGCGTTTTTTCGTCCATCTTCATTTTCGTCCAGAAAAAATCGGACTTGAATGGTTCCTAAACTAGATTGTGGCTCGATGACACCTTGCATGACACCTTGCTTGATCGAATAGAATGTGATATCCTTTCTTTCGTTGATCGGTTCTCCAGCTGAATGTCGGTAGACCTCGTGGTCAGTATTAATAGGATTACCTATAGAGGAGAAAGTAGAAAAGCCAAGTTGTTGGCAGGTTAGCTGAAGCGCTGCAAAGGAGCAGCATAGCAGAATGAGTAGATTTTTCATAGAAATTGTCTAGTAGTTCTTTATTTCTCGGATAGCTAAAAGGTCACCGATAAAGTTATTTATTGATTTAAAAAGTTTTTTTGCCAGAAAAAGCGTTAAATATTTTAGTAAAATTATATAGAAGCAGTTAAGCTAAGGTTATAGTAATTCATTGTTTTCATTTGTTGTATTAGCTTAGATACCTTGAGTCAAAGCTTACATTATGACAACACAACTACTAAGAACAGCTATTCTACTTTTGATGTCACTTTTGACTTTTTTAACTGCCTCTTCTCAGTCTATTCCTTCCTTTGAGAATTACTACAGTATTGGGTATAGCGTAGGACCAGGTCAAGGAGTTATTCTGGGTCTAGATAAGCTAGTGACTGAAAACAACAAGGGGGCTTGGGGCATAGGAGGTCTGATAAATATTCGCTCCAAATCTATAGACTCTGGAGAACAGACTAACTTCCTTGCAGCTGGTAAACTAAGCTATCATCCCTACTTAGTAGAAAGCCCTAGACTGGATCTCTATTGTCATGTTGCTGTAGGTGTGGGGCAAGAAAATATCAGAAATGATAACCGATATACTGGGCCACGAGAAGAATCGGAAACAACCTATACGGCCTGGGGACTTGCAGCAGGTGCTAGATTTAAAGTAATAGGTAGACTAAGCATCTATGCTGAGGTGGGCTATGGTATCGGTTACGCTAACATGGGAGTTACGTGGAATCATTGATGGATTTGGAATTTAAGAAAATTACAATTTCTTAAAAACCTCCAATGCTTTATCATACCGCTGCGCCACTTCTTCACTACCCAGTGTGATGATGATATCAAAAAGATCTGGCCCCTTAAGTGCTCCACACATCATGATTCTCAGGAGAGGAAGATAGACTCCCATCTTTAACTCCTTCTCCTTTAAGTAGGCTTTTACTTGATTAGCTAAGGCTTCTGCGGACTCAGAAGAGCTAGTGACCATCGTTCTTATGGCAGCAAAGTGCTCATCCTGCTCAGACTTATATCGCTTCTTAACTTGCTTCTCATCGTACTCAGCAGGGGCAGAGAAAAAGAAAGAGCCTTCTGTATAGAAATCTCCATATTTATAGACCCGTTCTTTCATGAGGCCTATGACTGTTTGTAGATAATTATCTTCTGTAGTGATACCCTCTGGCATTACAGCTTTTACAGGTGCTAGTAAGTCTGCATCAGGTGTAGCCATGAGATACTGCTGATTAAACCAGTTGCATTTATCTACATCAAACCGTGCTCCGCTCTTCACTATTTTGGCCAACGAAAATAATTCTGTCATGCGTTCTACAGTCATCAGCTCTTCATCATTGCCTGGATTCCATCCTAGCAAGACCAAGAAATTGAGCAAAGCCTTAGGATCAAATCCATCTTCTTTAAAACCCTGATAGACAGCATCCTCTTTTTTATCGTGCCATTCCATCGGAAAGACAGCAAAACCAAATTTTGCACCATCCCGCTTGCTCAGCTTTCCTTTGCCTGTCGGTTTCAGGATCAGAGGTAAATGCGTAAAGTGGGGAGCTTCCCATCCCATAAAACGATACATCAGAACATGATGTGCTGTACTAGATAGCCATTCCTCTCCTCTTATCACATGGGTAATTTTCATGAGATGATCGTCTACTATATTGGCCAAGTGGTAAGTCGGCATTCCATCCTTTTTGAGGATTACTTTGTCATCTAGCTGGTTCGTATTGAAAGTGACTTTTTCGCGGACCAGGTCTACAAAAGAAACATCTTCATCATGCGGCATTTTCAGTCGGATAATACCTTCCCCTGCTGCTATGAGTTTATCTGATTCTTCTTTATCCAGTGTCAAGCTATTGCGCATCTGCATACGTATACGGGCATCATACTTAGCAGAGTGATGGCCGAGCGCTTGCTGCTCTTCTCGCATCTTAGTCAGCTCTTCTGGCGTATCAAAGGCATGGTAAGCATTGCCATCCGCTACCATCTGCTGGGCATACTGCGCATAGAGCCCTTTTCTTTCTGACTGTCTATACGGACCATAATCACCGCCATACCCCGGCCCTTCGTCAGGTGTCAAGCCTAGCCATTCTAAAGATTCCTTAATATAGTCTTCTGCACCCGGTACCAGACGCGTCTGATCCGTATCTTCTATACGTAAGATAAAGGTGCCACCTTCCTTCTTTGCTAGCAGGTAATTATATAGGGCAGTTCTTACTCCTCCTATATGTAAAGGGCCTGTGGGACTCGGGGCAAATCTTACTCTTATACTCATTGCTGTACTATTACTTTTATTAAGGCTGCGAAGGTAAGGCTTCTATCCATTAAATATGGAGCTAAGCTTACATATGTTGACGGCGACATAAAATGCTTTCTAAACATTTCTTTGCAACGATTCTAGAATTTAATGCAGTAAACCTTTTAGATGCTTATCTTTTCATCATAAAACTTTCATCATGAAATATCAACTTCTACTTTTATCACTTTCATTTAGTTTTTCCTTAGCAGCACAGTGGGAAGAGCTTGCTCTAGATGCTCAGCAGGTGCAAGAGGTACCTTGCTTAAGTGATCCTACACAAATGGTACTTAAATACGACAACTGGTCTTTTTATCAAAGTCAAGATGATACTTGGTCAGGAGATCGCGATACAGGGAACTGTCCTAATTTAGTCGAGGGTGCTAACCAGAGATATCATTTAGATCTTTCAACCATAGATTCAGAGAAAGCCATCTTTCTTGCATATGAAGGTCCTGCAAAAGAATTAAAGCAAAATTTCATCTATAGTCTTTATAGTTCATTCGGTCCTGATCAAAATGTACAAGTTAAATATGGAGACAGTTGTCCTAATGGTATGTGTTCAGGACTTATCATAAGAACTGAACATAGTGATGAACTGTCAAGTGATACCTTGAGATGCAATACCTTTTATCCTTACACTAGAACCAATCAGTGCGATATATTCCCTTGTTTTAACACAGAAAAAACAGATAGAAACGCTGTTGTTTCTGCTATCTATAAACTTAGTCTAGAAGCGCCATCAAATGAGACTGCACGGGCGGGCACTGTGGCATTTGAATCCTTTATACCACCTACTACAATTGACCAGACTAGTGTAAGTGTACCAGAGCAATTTTATAATGGACAAAGTTATGATATCACTCTCTCTAATCTATTCTCTGGTTGGGGCACCTATTTGTTGACCCACAATGTTCCTGGTCTACCTTCTGAAACCAACCAATCTTTTACTGAATTAGATGTAGAAGAATTCAAAGGAGAGCCTACCGAAATAAATATCAACCTGGAATGGGATGTGCTAGAGTTTCAGAAGTATAGTCATTTTATAGGGGCACAAGTGGAAGAGAGTGAACCAGAACGCCATATTGTCAATTTACTCATCAAATCTGACATGTGTATATCCATAGTAGAGCTTATTGGTACCGGAGGCACCAATTTTAAAATGGACGGTGGTAATATAGATTTTTCAGATAAAGAAGCCTGTATACAAGTCAGAGACAATAGCGCTATCTATATAGAAGAAGGAGAGCTAGTGCATATGGGAAGAGATGGTGTAGGTAATGTCAATCTAAGGTCAGGTGGCAGCATCGTGATCAAAAAAGATGCAGAGCTGGTGTTTGGCGGGAGACTAATCTTGACACCATATAGACCTTATGAGGGCGAGGAAAAAATCCATGTAGATCTCCAAGGAGGTGGCCATCTAGAATTTACCTCAGATGCTAAGATTCTTAATAATATTTTTGGAGACGAGCTCTTTCTTTATGTCTACATGAATGGTGGGACTATCGACTTATCAAAACTTTCCGTAGAAGACCAATCAAAGGTTATCCTAGTCTATCCAGAAAATGAAATATCAACTTCTGAGCTGAAATTATTTCCGAACCCAGCACAAGATAAAGTAACACTATATAATAAAAACCTACTGCCCATCAGCCGAGTGGAAGTCTATAATAATCAGGGGCAACTCATCCACACAAAAAGTATAAATCAAAATGGCCCTACTCTAGAGCTAAATATTGAGGGCTTACCTACTGGCCTCTACACTTTGATGACACATTATGGAACAGAACAGTTGCTTTCTAGAATTGTAATAGAATAGCTCTTAAATAACAAATAACTAGAAAAGGAGTTTGGATGGCAAACTTCTTTTCTAGCTACAAAAGCTTGAATGAAATAAATAATTAGTCTTCAGCTCTGCCTATTGAAAAATTAGTCTTCGCCCCATAGAGACTTCTCGCCAAAATTTTACGATATTGATACCTATCCAGGTATAGTCATTAACTTCAATTCTATACGGCGACCTACATGGAAGAAACAAATTCAAGAATTCTAGACCAAAACTGCAAGAACTGCAGCCATCCCATTATTTATTATGCTAAATATTGCTCTAACTGTGGATAGAAAAATACAGATGGACGTATCAGTATAGGGAGTTTTTTTAGCTCCTTTTTTAGCACTGTCTTCAATCTAGAATCAAAGTTTTTCCAGACAATGGGTCATATCTTTATTCCTGGAAAATTGACAGTTGAATATTTCAAGGGCAAGCACAAAAGATATTTTCATCCTGTTCGATTTTTTATTGTAACTGCTCTTTTTTTGATAGCTGCTATGGGCCTATTATTGAAAGAAGGTGCCTTTGCTTTTAATGTGCAAAAAAAAGCCTTACAACAGGTTAGAGGTGAAAAATTTATGGCAGATGTTGAAAGCATATCAAAACAGACACTGGACAAATTCCCTGACAACATCGCTCTAAAACCTGCCTTTGATACGCTTTATAAAAATCTAAAAGACAAGACTACAACCAACATAGATAGTGTTAACATGAACAGCTTTGTCATGGTAGGTGCTTTTGATAATCTCGATTTCAAAATTTCAAACAAAGACTTCCTTAACCTAAGTGCAGAAGAACTCCTTGGGAAATACAAAGTGGATGGGGTTATAAACAGGCTTGTATTCAAACAAAAAATAAAACTATTCAAGGATGAGAAAAATTTTGGTCCCTTTGTTCTAGGAAATTCACTGTGGATCATCTTACTCATGATGCCAGTCCTAGCCTTAGTCTTGAAAATAGTGTACACCAGACACGACTACTATTATGTGGAACATTTAGTTTTTTCTTTCCATACCCATGCTTTTGCATTTATCCTATTTGCTATCATCGGATTCATCATTCATCTGTATGGATTAGTATGGACAATTGCGATTGGATTTGGTATCATGACTATCTACTTGTATAATGCCCTTCTAAAAGTATACAGACAAGGCAAGTTTAAAACCTTTTTGAAATTACTACTTGCAAATGCTATCTACTTCTTCCTTTTCCTTTTCTTCTTTGTATTTGGTATGCTGACAAGCATGGTCATATTCTAGCTAAACTGATACTAATATTGATTCTATAAAAGAGCTCAATAATGATGTAACTTTGTGCACTATAATAACAGGTATAGAAAATGGATAGATTATGCATTCTGGTTTTATTTACTTTGTTTTTCAGCATTTCAGCCATAGCACAAAAAGATATAAGTGGTGTAGTTACAGACTCTGAAGGCACACCGCTAGTCGGTGCCACTGTTGTATGGGCTGATACGAATATAGGGACTGTAACGGATGAAAACGGGTATTACCTGATCTCTGATGAAGGCATTAGTAATAGGACGCTGCAGTATTCTTTCATAGGATTCTTTGTAACAGAAGTACAGGTTGCGGGCATTCAATATTGGGAGATAGAACTCACAGAAAATATGACTGTGGATGGTGTGGAGATAAATGCTAAAAGCAATGCGACAAGGTATGCTGATGCGGCAGCAAAAATAGAGGTCATCGGTACTAGAGAAATAGAAAGAGCAGCATGTTGTAGTCTAGCTGGCTGTTTCTCAACTAATTCTAATGTAGTAGCCGCCACTACCAATATCATTACTGATGCTAAAGAATTACAGGTCTTAGGACTGTCTGGAGTCTACAACCAATTACTCTTTGACGATCTTCCACTCATTCAAGGGCTGGGCTACCAGTACGGAACAGGTTCTTACCCAGGTACTACTATTAAAAATATTTTTGTGGCTAAAGGCTCCAACTCTGTGCTACAAGGGGCGCAAAGCATAAGTGGTCAGATCAATATAGTCCCGCATGCTGCAGATGAAACAGATAGGTTATATCTCAATGCTTTTGGAGACTCCTTTGGCGGCACGCAATACAACATCAAC
>CALLAE010000024.1 GCA_938002665.1 uncultured Saprospiraceae bacterium
CCGGTATGTATGAATGGTCTTAGCATTACCCTAGATGAAGATGGCAGAGCAGAATTGTGGGCAAGCGATGTAGATGCAGGAAGTTATCACCCATGTGGTAATGCCTACACTATTGGCTTTAATAGCTTGACAGATGAGCAAGTTGTGTATTTCAATTGTACGCAGCTAGGAGAGCAGTTTGTAGATATGTATGTAAGAGATACGAACTCTGGCATAAATGATTTCTGTACAGCAAGAATTCTGATTACAGATCCACTGACAGCTTGTATTCCAGGTGAAGGAATGGTGATATCAGGAGAAGTGTATACAGAAGAATTACAATCTGTGGAAGATGTCAAAATAGAACTTGGTAGTAACATGCCGTTCGAGATGACAGATGAAGTAGGGGAGTATGCCTTTGGAAGTATGCCGATGGGAGGTGACTATATGGTAGAGCCTGAGAAGGATGTAGACTACCTTAATGGAGTAAGTACACTGGATTTGATATTGATACAGAGACACATCCTAGGTATAGAGTCCTTATCTAGTCCATACAAGTATATAGCTGCGGATATCAATAGCAATTCTGAGATCAATGGCCTTGACCTTGTAGAATTAAGGAAGTTGATATTAGGTATCTACACTGAGTTACCAGCTAATGATAGTTGGAGATTTGTAGATGCAGATTTCGAATTTGTCAATGAGCTCAATCCGTGGGAAGAAGCTATAGCAGAAAATTATGAGATTGCTGACCTTGGTAGTGACATGAACATAGATTTCATCGGTGTCAAAATCGGTGATGTCAATGGCTCAGCTATCACGAGCAGTGCGGATAGTAAAATAGAGGATAGAAGTAATAGATGGCCTCTAGTTCTAGAGTTGGATGAGAGACAAGTCAAGAAGGATGAGATAATCAGTCTAGAAGTATACAGCAGAAACTACGAACGTGTCAGTGGCTGGCAAACTACTTTAGGCTTTGATCCAGAGAAGATAGAAGTAATAGAGGTAGTAGGAAAGTCTACCGCTATATCAGCTGGCAATAGTAACATAGAGAGACAAGATGAAGGATATATCACTATGAGTTATCATTCATTAGAAGTCGAGAGTAGATCTGAAGAGGAAGTGTTGTTTGAGTTAGTCATCAGAGCTAAGAAGGATCTGAATACTTCTGAAATATTGGAAATAACGTCTAAGGTAACTGCAGCTGAAGCTTATAGAGGTTATGATGAAATCGTGGATATCAGATTGGATGTAAGAAAAGATGAGCAAGCAGCTATCGTTTCAGTCAATCCGAATCCATGGATTACAAGTACAGATATAGAATTCCATATGCCACAAGCTGGCAAAGGAGTATGGGTATTCTATGATGTAAATGGAAAAGTACTCTTTACCAAGACTGCTATGTATGAACAAGGCAAACAGTTCATGAGAATGCATAGGTCAGATATAGATGGTACTGGAATAATTTACATGAAGTTGACTACTGATCATGGCGTTGCAGAGCATAAGATGATCCTAGTAAGGTAGTCCACAAACAAGGTTTTCGTTAGCACTAAATATAAGGGAGGCTACTCGCAAGGGTAGTCTCCTTTTGTTTTGTATGAGATAAGAAAAGGTAGGAGCCTGTCCTGCGAGGAGTCGAAGGAATAGCATTAAATATAAGGGAGGCTACTTGTAAGGGTAGTCTCCTTTTGTTTTGTATGAGATAAGAAAAGGGGTTGGAGCCTGTCCTGCGCGGAGTCGAAGGATTAGCACTAAATATAAGGGAGGCTACTCGCAAGGGTAGTCTCCTTTTTTCTTTCAATGTGAGTAGTATCAGAGCTATAAACACAATCCCAAGCTAGCTCAGGCTAAGCCACACCATTAATACAGAATTGGGCTGTAAGACTTACTCATTTTCCAGTGTAGCACCAATTAATTAAAACATTATCTAGCAATATCTTACATATTAGTAAAATTTATAATATGTTTGTAATTCTTAAGTCTTTTACCTCCCTCATCCAGTAAAGACTATCCATAACAATACAGTATAAACCAAGGAATATAAGTACTCACTATGTGAGGCTACGATAAACTGATTTTAACTATATGGCTCACAGGGGCCATCCCAAAACCTGAAGGTATACTCATTTGAGTATACCTTTTTTAAGAATTAGGTAGTATGCAAGAAGTGATACAAAGTAGTAGTTACATTAAAAGTTTGCTATTCATTTTATGCTTAAGCTCACAGGCAGCACCCTTGATCTCATGTGATAGCACGAATAACAGTTGCCATTCTGCAGAAGCACTATCAGCTATTACTCTAGAAGAAGAAATTTGTCTTTCCGCTTGCACTACCCCAGGAACCAACAGCAATATTCTCACCAACTTCCAAGGCTGCGAGGCCTCCCTCTACCACACCATATGGTACAGTCTGAAAAGCCCTGCTACCAAAACCCTTCTCTCAGCTCAGCTCACTTCTGCTACAATTGCCCTACCTCTAATAAGCATTTACCACGGCACTTGCGACAACTATTCATTAGCAGATTGCAACCAAGGGTACGACGGCTCTGTTACGATACGAAACCTATTTCTAAGCCCTGAGACTGAGTATTATATTGCAGTCTCTTCGGCAGATAACTCAGCAGGAGAATTTGAGTTATGCTTAACCTTAGAAGAAGATCCTAATGTCTGTAATACAAATGCATCATTAGAAATAATCTCCACTTCAGCAGGCTCACCCCACTGGGGCCCATATCAGCCAAATGAAGAAGTGGAAGTATGTTACACTGTACAGGGGTATCAAAATGTCTCCTGTAATTATCTACAAGCCTTCATTCCTCTTATCGGTAATGGATGGGACCCCACTTCACTAGATTCAGAAGGCAAACCAGTAAAAGTCACGAAAAGTCTCATTACACAAGGCCATACTAATTTCACAACCTCCAATCCCTCTTGTGAAGGCGATGCAGCTGGAGAATGGAGATGGCATGCAGAGGGAGCAGTAAAATATAATCTGAATAGTGCTAACCCCCTAGGACTAAAAAATAGAGATGTAATCCCTGGAGGCTGGGTCTTTGTAAATTCTTTTGACCCCTCTTGCTTTAATTTTAATGATGGCTGCTGCACTAATCCTGATGAAGATCCTAACCTTGGTTATGGTGATGATGATTATCCACTATGCAATACAGGACCTACTCAGAACTGGACGATTTGTTTTGCCTTGAAGACTAGATCTGAGCCGACTCTCACAGCTCATGATTGCTCTATAGGAATGAAAACTTTGGCAGATGGAGAGATAGGAGCGCTTATAGATAATGGCTGTAATGCTGACCTCATAAGCTATACTAATGCTACAGTTATTGTCTGTCAACCTCCCACTGTCTCCGTTGTGGAATCTAAAATGAAATTCTGCTCTGGACAGGTTTTTAGCTTGGACTTAAGTTCTGATGATCCTAATACTGTTTTCTTTTGGAGAGAGAAAGGCCAAGATGAGGTCACCTTTTGTGAGTCCAATGTATTAGAGCATAGCTTTTCAGAGTCTGGCACTTACTACCTAGAACTGATAGGCAATAATGGATGTGACAGCGCACCTCTTGATATTGAAATAGAAATAATTGATCAGATAGAAGTAAAAATTATTCAAGAGCCACAGATAGTCTGTGCTGGTGATGAGGTAGAACTAATTGTAAGGGTAGATGGAGTAAGCGATATGACTGGTATTGATTATTCTTGGAACTTTGAAAACTCAGCAGACGCATCTGTAGTGACTGACCAGCTAGACCAGCTGTATGAAGTAAGTGTAACTCTAGGTGCTTGTCAGATGACCAGCTCTAGGATGATCAGTCATCATGAACTTTCTTCAGCTGAGTTTTTAGGAGATAAAATATGTCATGGAGAATCTGCAGAACTAGCTATCAGACTAGATGGCCAAGGACCTTGGTCTATATTGCTGGAGGATAATGCAGGTGATGAATATCAAATAGTAACAAATGAGTCTGAGTATAGCAGCGAACAGCTCCTTAGCGAAAGCCAGACTTACAACTTACGGTCTGCTATAGATGGCAATAATTGTAGAATGGCGACAGTGGGAGAGTGGACAGTAGATGTCATGCCAGAGCTAGAAGTATGGGCAGGACAAAAAAGTTTTCTAGACTGCGATAGCAAAGAAGCGCAGCTCGATGGTCAGATAATGACAGAACAAGATGATCTAGATATCGTATGGATAGACAATAGCGGTGGAGCTGTACCGAATGCCACTTCTCTTACTCCTGTTATTTCTACCCCAGGTACATATACCTTAATAGTAACAGATATGAATACAGGTTGCTCTGCATCTGATTCTGTGGTCTTAGAGAACAACCTTAATTTAGAACTACAAGAAGAAATAGAAATTGAGTTGGGTGAAAGTATCTTCTTGGAACCACAGATTGCTGATGATGCCTCCGCGATTGTGTCAGTTTCCTGGACCCATGATGGCACCATCGAATGTGATACTTGTTTGTTCAGTATGGCTTATCCAGTACAGGATGCCGTCTATAATCTTACGATAATAGATGAGAATGGCTGCTCAGAGACGCAGTCAGTGCAGATAGTGATGAGAGAACAGGATGAAGCTCAGTCCTCTGTATATATTCCTAACACTTTTGACCCGAGCACTTTTGGTGAGGATAGTGTCTTTAGACTACAAGGAGATATTTCTAATATTACCACATTTGTTATATCTGACAGATGGGGAAAAGAACTCTTTTCTTATCATGGTACAGAGCTTGCTGCTGCGGCATGGAATGGTCGCGTAAATGGCCGCCCTATACAGCCAGGTGTATATGTCTATCTACTACAAGCTACCTTGGCTGATGGAACTGAAGAAAAAAGGGTAGGGACGATTACTGTTGTGAAGTAGTAGGCCTATTTCTCTATATTTTCCTCATTTTTCACACAACTATTACAATTCAGAAGTATTTTTGCCTGCTCTTTGTATCCAAGCAAAAGAGTCGAATTAACTCCCTTTTGGGTGGGCTTTGACCTCAATATTGACAATAAGTCAGTATACTCGGGTTAAACAATAGTTAAATCAAAACTTGTGTGATACAAAATCGAAGAAATAGCCTTTTTAAAGTATACTTTGTAACCTAAAAAATAAGAGATGACAATTAAATCCCTACTAGTTACCATAGCCATTTTAATAGGGAGCTTATCCCTTAATGCTCAAAGAGTCGCGGTGGTAGATATTACCTCCATACTAGAGAATCTAGAATCCTATCAGGCAGCTCAGAACAAAATAGATGGCATCTCTGCGAAGTGGAGACAAGAAATTGCTCAAGAGTACGATAAGATTAAAAGTTTGTACAATAAGTATCAGGCAGAGCAAGTATTGCTAAGTGATGATGTAAGGACAGAAAGAGAGGAAGAAATAATGGCCAAAGAAAAAGAAGCGATGGATCTTAATGATAGAAGATTCGGTGCGGAAGGTGATTTGTTCAGAGAAAGGCAACAATTAATTAGTCCTATCCAGGATGAAGTTTATTCTGCGATAGAGCAGTATGCAAAAATAAAAGGTTATGATCTCATCTTTGATAAGTCAGCAGCAATAGGACTCCTGTATGCTAATGACGAATTTGATAAAACTGCTGAAATAAAAAGAGAACTAGGAATTAGAAATTAGAATTCCTCGAAATAAGAATTTTACAAAAATGAAGAAGTATATTATTATAGCTGTAGTGATGATGGGAATGTCTACACTGCATGCACAGAAATTTGGTTACATCAATACGGCGGAACTGATTCAATCTATCCCCGAAGTAAAAGAAGCCAATTCCAATATCGAAACGTTTAGAAATCAGCTTCAGAAGAAAGGTCAGGATATGATCAAAAGTCTTCAAACTAAATATGCAGCCCTAGAAAAGAAAAGGGATAGAGGAGAATTGTCGCCTAAGCAGATAGAAGAAGAGGCTATGAAGTTAGGAGAAGAAGAGCAGCAGATCAGAGTTTTTGATCAAGAAAGTCAGCAAAAAATTGTCAAGAAAAGTGAAGACTTGCTCCAGCCCCTTAGAACTAAAATTCAGGAAGCAATAGATCAAGTTGCAGCGGAGAATAACTTTGTATACATTTTCGATTATAGCACAGGTTTTGTTTTATATGCTGATGATAGTACTGATGTAAGTACCCTTGTTAGAGCAAAGCTAGGCATGTAATTTTTTTTTGATTTTTTTCCTATCGTATTAATCATAGTCCCTTTTTACAAGGAGACTTCATAAGAAACAAATGAGAAAACTAAACATTTTATTCCTCCTTCTATTATTTATAACCACTGGCATATTTGCTCAAGATAAGGTAGGTGATATGATAGCACTTGCAGAGGTGCCAGAATCAATAGCCCTTATAGATCAAGCAAACAATTATGCAAAGGCAGTGGTGGACAGCGATTTTTCTGGAATAACTAAGCTGACTCATGAAGATATTATATCTATGGGTGGAGGTGAAGACTTCATGATTTCTGAACTAGAAGCTGATTATGCAACCTTGAAAGCACAGGGCATGAAATATGTTTCTGCTGATGTCGGAAATCATCCCGAATTCCTCAAGTCAGATGGACAACTCCAAACTATTGTGCCAGTAAAATTTCATTTGGACTATAACTCTAAGAAATTAGAATCATGGATTAAGCTATTTGCAGTTTCCTCTGATGAAGGTGTATCATGGACTTTCGTCAATCTTGAGAAGTTCGATGAAGCTAGTCTAAGAGCTTTTGTGAAAAATGTAAGCGCGGAATTAGACTATCCTGAATAGTCTGACGATATATAAATTTAATGCATCTATAATCCCTTTTCGATATCTTTGGAAAGGGATTTTTTTATTCCATTTTATTTCTTGTAAAATATTCCATACTATGAAATCATATATAAAGTCTATTAGTGTTTCTATTCTGACATTGAGTGCAGTCCTATCTCATGCCCAGGTTACTTTTAGCGCAAAGGATTTTACTGATGGCCTCTTCTATATAACTCAGAATTGTGCAGTAGACATGAATGGTGATATGAAGGATGACATAGTAGGTCTAGCCCCTAATGCTCTGTACATTTCTTATCAAGAAGAGGATGGTACCTTCTCTAACAAAAGCTTCAGAACCGAGTTTGCGACTGCAGCTGATTGGAGTATTTGTGCTGGTGATATAGATGGAAATGGCTTTAACGATTTGCTGATCGGTGGAAAAGATAAAGTGTCTTTTATATACGCTAATGAAAATGGTTCTGCCTATACAGAGGTGGAAGAAACTGAATACATTTTTTCTCAAAGAACGACTTTTGCTGACATAGATAATGATGGAAATCTGGATGCGTTTATCTGTCATGATGAAGATGAAAACCACCCATACAGAAATGATGGAGCTGGGAATCTAACCTTGGATAGAGAATTATTAAAAACGCCTGAGAATGTGCCAGGCAATTATATGGCAAGCTGGGTGGATATAGATAATGACGGAGACACAGATATGTATCTTACTAAATGTGTTGCTCAGGCTCAGAGCGGAGATTCCGCAAGAACTAATCTTCTATATATTAATGATGGTACAGGAAATTATACAGAGAATGGTGCTGCTGCTAACCTGGACGATAATGACCAATCTTGGGTATCTATTTTTGAAGATTTTGATAATGATCAAGATTTTGATCTTGTGATTCTTAATCACGAACAAGCCAATAAACTAATGAGAAATAATGGGGATGGCAGCTTTACAGATGTTATAACTGGGTCAGGCTTTGATGCAAGTCTGATAGGATCATACGAAGGTCTTGCCGCCGATTTTGATAATGATGGTAATATGGATTTTATTACTGATATTCCACAGACGATTCATTATGGTAATGGTGACCTCACTTTCAGAAGAGTAGATGTTGTTGCTCCAGCTGGAGCATTAGGTGATTTTAATTCTGATGGCTTTATGGATATACTTTATGGTAGGAATATCTTCGAAAATGATGCTAATGGAAATAATTGGTTAAGAGTCAATACTGTAGGTACTGAAAGCAATAGAAATGGTCTTATGGCACGTGTGGAGCTTTATGGACAATGGGGAGTTCAGACCCGAGAAGTCAGAGCTAGTCAGTCTTGGAGTCCTATGAGTACTCTAGGCATTCATTTCGGTATCGGGCAGGCAACTAGTATAGATTCTGTAGTGGTAAAATGGCCATCAGGAATCAAAACAGTGACACTAAATCCAGCTATCAATCAATCTTTAGTGATGAGCGAAGCTGATTGTGCTTTTAAGATAGAACAATTACACATAGATGGTGAGCTAAAGTTGTGTCCAGGAGAATTTGTTACGCTTTCTGCTCCTGATGGATATCAAGATTTTCTATGGTCTACTGGAGATACGGGACCGACACTACAAGTATCTGAGACTGGTATTTATAATGTTTCGCTTACCGCTACAGATGGATGTCAGGTGTTTTCCAAGAATGTGACTGTTTCAGCTTTAGAAGATGAATCATCTATCTATACTCCATTCGGATCTGAATTTTGTCCTGGAAATGAGGCAACCTTAGAGGTAGAGTCAGCCTATGATATCGTGTGGAACACAGGTAGCACAGAAAAGGTGCTCTATACTTTTGAAGAAGGCGATTACTATGCAACAATAGAAAACGATTGTGGAGTGCAAGTCTATACTGATACGATTACTATTTCTGCCTTTGATGCAGTGCCACCAGTAGTAGAAGATGTGTATGTGACTAATCCAGATACAAACTTAGTCGTACTACAAGTAGATGGTGCTGTGGTAATATGGTGGACAGAAGAGGATGGAGGCGATTTGCTTTTTGTAGGCAATGATTATTTTATATCGGACTTTTCTATGGATCAGACCTTCTGGGTACAACAGATACACTTTATGGATAATGGCACAGAATGCTATTCGCCTCGTGTACCTATTTCTGTCTTGATAACTTCAGAGACTTCTGATTTAGAGCAAGAATTAGACTTGCGGATATTTCCTAACCCTGCTACTGAAATCTTGTCGGTCTCATTAAATTCTATAGAAAACATAGAACGGATGCAATTGTTAGATATGAATGGTAGATCAGTCATAGACAGAAAGGATAATTTTTCTTTGACCAGTAAGTTATCCATAGGCGATCTGCAAGCAGGAATCTATGTGCTACAGATTAGTATAGAAGATAATGTTATCTCTAAAAAAGTCGTAATAACAGAATAATAGTTTCGCTGGCTGTTATCTGCTGAGATACATACTTCTTTCTCTATCAAGTTTCTTGAAGAATGGATCTTGTAGGTCCTTGATAAATCTGATGGCCTCACCTGTAGATTTCATCTCAGGTCCTAGCTGCTTATCCACATTAGGAAATTTGCTGAAAGAGAAGACAGGTACCTTGATAGCGTAACCCTCCAGTTTCTTTTCAACGTCAAAGTCTTTCAGCTTTTTATGTCCTAACATCACATGGGTAGCGATTTTCAGGAAAGGCACTTGATAAGCTTTTGCTATAAAAGGAGTGGTTCTAGATGCTCGCGGATTAGCCTCTATAACGTAGACGACTTCGTCTTTGATAGCATACTGGATATTGATAAGTCCTTTGGTATTTAGTGCCTTAGCCAGTTTTATGGTGATATCTCTCATCTGCTGTACGACATTATCAGACAGAGAGTATGTGGGTAGCACAGCGGAGCTGTCGCCAGAGTGGATTCCAGCTGGCTCTATGTGTTCCATGATACCCATGATAAGCACATCATCCCCATCGCAGATAGCATCTACCTCAGCTTCCTTTGCTCTTTCGAGAAACTGATCTATCAGCACTTTATTATCAGGCATATGCTTGAATATGCTCAGCACATGGCGCTCTAGCTCTTCATCATTCAGCACTATTCTCATACGCTGCCCACCCAGTACATAGGAAGGTCTTACCAGTACAGGATAAGTAACCTCATTAGCTATTTCTATGGCCTTATCTATATCATTTCCTACACCGTATCTAGGGTAAGGAATATCTAGTTCCTTGAGTAAGTCAGAAAAACGACCTCTATCCTCTGCCAGGTCCATACTCTCATAGTCTGTTCCTATAATGTTATATCCTGCGTTCTTGATTTTTTCAGCGAGCTTAAGGGCCGTCTGCCCACCTAGTTGTATGATAACGCCTTCTGGCTTTTCCAGTTCTAAGATTTCCAGTAGATGCTCCCAGTAGATAGGCTCGAAGTAAAGCTTATCCGCAATATCAAAGTCCGTAGAAACAGTCTCCGGATTACAGTTGATCATGATAGATTCGTAACCAGCTTCTTTGATAGCAAGGACACCATGTACACAACAATAGTCAAACTCTATGCCTTGCCCTATTCTATTAGGACCCGAGCCCAGGACGACTATTTTCTTTTTATCAGATGGGATACTTTCGTTTTCACTGTCAAAGGTAGAATAGAAGTAAGGTGTCTTAGCCTCAAACTCTGCTGCACAAGTATCCACCATCTTATAGGTTCTGATTATGCCCAGCTTCTTTCTGTACTTGGTAATGTCTTCTTCATCTATACGCATCAGCCAGGCTATCTGCGCATCAGAGTAGCCATTCACTTTCAGCTTTCTTAGGAAGGCTTCGGGAATATCATCTGGGATATTATAACGGCCCAGCTCATTCTCCATATCTACCAGACTCTTGATCTGCTTAAGATACCAAGGATCGATACGGGTCAGTTTGTGCACAGACTTGATGGGCACTCCTAGTCGCAAGGCATCTTTGACACGGTATATTCTATCATCACTTACTTTTTCGAGTCTCTCTAAGATGTCCTCAGTCTTTATCCACTCTTTTTTATCTGCACCTAGGCCTGCTCTATTATTCTCTTGTGACTGACAGGCTTTTTGCAGAGCTTCTAGAAAGGTTCTACCTATAGCCATCACTTCACCTACAGATTTCATCTGAAGACCTAGCGTATGATCAGAGCCATAGAACTTATCAAAGTTCCATCTTGGCATTTTTACAATGACATAATCAAGTGTGGGCTCAAAGTAGGCAGAGGTTGTTTTAGTAATCTGATTTTTTAGCTCATCTAAGTTATATCCTACAGCTAGCTTGGCAGCAATTTTGGCTATGGGGTAGCCAGTCGCTTTACTCGCTAAGGCAGATGATCTAGATACCCTAGGATTGATCTCTATACAGATAAGATCTTCAGTTTCAGGATTAATGGCAAATTGTACATTACAGCCACCTGCAAAATTCCCCATAGACCTCATGAGTAAAATGGCTTCATTTCTCATTTTCTGATAAGCCGTATCGCTTAGAGTCATAGCTGGTGCTACAGTAATACTATCTCCTGTATGGATACCCATAGGATCTAGATTTTCTACTGTACATATAATGACGACATTGTTATTAGAATCCCTGAGTAACTCTAGTTCATATTCTTTCCATCCCAGTACCGCTTGGTCTATCATCACCTCATGAGAAGGGGAGGCATTGAGCCCTCTTCTCAGTGCAGCATCATAGTCTTCTTCGTTCATCACAAATCCCCCTCCTGTTCCACCTAGTGTAAACGAGGGTCTGATTACGAGCGGAAATCCGATTTCTTGAGCTGCTGCTTTACCCTCTAGAAAAGAGTTAGCGATTCTCGATGGGGCATGAGACATGCCTAGACTGATGACATGCTCTTTGAACCGTTCTCTATTTTCTGCGAGATCGATAGCTTCGAGATCTACACCGATCAATTTTACCTTGTATTTATCCCACAATCCATGATTACCTGCTTCTATGGCTAGATTCAGTGCAGTCTGCCCGCCCATTGTTGCTAATACGGCATCTATTTTTCTTTCCTTGAGGATAGTCTCTAGACTGCTTACCTCTAGGGGCATAAGATATATATGATCCGCAGTTACGGGATCTGTCATGATGGTGGCAGGATTGGAATTTATCAGGCTGACTTCTATCCCTTCTTCCCTGAGAGAACGAGAGGCTTGTGTTCCAGAATAATCAAATTCACATGCTTGTCCTATTACGATGGGTCCACTACCTATGATGAGTACGGACTTAATAGACTGGTCTAAAGGCATACGGAGGTTCGTCTTTTTTTAACTGACGACAAATATAATTTAATTGCCTAAAGTCCTATATATTATCGCAGGTGCTAATATATTATGTGGAAAACTCTGTTAGTAAGTACAACCAGATTCTACTCCAGCAACGTGATAGTACCTATTTTTTCAAAGCTATTTCCGAAGATATCATCATAGATCAGAACGTAAGTATAGACTCCCTGTACGTGATTCCCATGTTGATTTCTACCATTCCATCCTTGTTCCATGTTCGGATCAAAGTTAGAGTTGCTGTACATGAGATCACCCCATCTACTGTATATCTCTAAGGAGGTAATGTTTTCTATGCCAATGTTAGTTCTCACAGCAAAGAATCCATTATCACCAGAAAGACTGGGACTAAAGGTAGTAGGTATATAAATCTGTGCATTAGGAATAAACTCTATGTAAGAACTACAGTCACCGGTATTTCCGCAATCATCTATGATGGTAAAGGTTATTTCTTCACGTATGATTTCAGTACATTCAAAATCAAATTCTTCTATTGTAGGTGATGTTTCAACTATCCAAGAATCTTGAGAATTAGGAATGAAATCGATAAGAAAGTCTTGTACTTCATTTTGAGAACGCGGCTCATTACATTTTACTCGCAAAGGCTCTGGACACATTATTGATACCTCCAATCTATTAATAAAAGCAATATTAGCTTGGCAAGAATTATTCTCATTGTCACATTCATCTATGGCCGTAAAGGTTACAAGTGTATCACTGCCACAATCAAAGGCTTCTAGCTGTAGTGTATAATCATCAGAGGTGCTTGTCGTATTACAGGCATCTTCAGCTGAGAACCTATTTCTCCAGTCTAAGATTTGAGTATCTAGATCAGGAGCTGCGATATCAAGTACGATATCTGATGGGCAAAGAGTAATTATAGGACTTACAGTATCCTTTTGTACGATCAGCCTTGTGCAGGTAGTGTCTACACCACAGTTATCTGCTAGGGTAAATATGACTTCGGTCGAGGACTCACAGTCATTTGTAAAATCTACAGATGAGAAATTATTATCAGGATCTATTGATAAGCCATTGTTGTCTATACCAGTATAGGTCTCTAACCAATTGAGTATTTTTTCATCATTGCCAGATTCGCCACACTGAAGATTAAGATCTCCTGTGCAACTTATTACAGGGGCTGCTTTATTTATCGTTATGATAGCTTCACATGTATCTCTAAGGCCACAGGCATCTTCTGCATAAAACTCTACTGACATCACTTCATCTGCATTACATAGAATGTTAGGCACTATGACACCATTCTGTATGCTAGGGATGGCATTGGAACAATTATCAGTAGGCACATAACTGTCTATCCAATCTTGCATTTTTTGTGTACCATCAGGATCAGTAGAATTTATGGTAATAGAAGGTGGACATAAGGCAAGAGGTGGAGTAAGATCTTGTATAATTACTGTAGCGGTACAGGTATCTTCTATACTACAGTTATCAGTAACTGTAAAAAGTATAGGAAACTCTCCATCACAGTTTACGGCAAGTACCTCTGCTATATCAAAAACAAATTCAGGATCTAAAGGATTATTATCTGCATCAGAACCCGTCACTTGGTCTAGCCAGTTATTAATATCATCACTTATATTAGGGTCACCGCACTCCACTATCTGATTTCCAGGACATGATATAGTAGGGACCTTAATGGTTGTTACCGTCAGATTACTATTACAGATAGAAGAGTTTCCGCAGGCATCTAGTAAGGTAAATTGTACATCTATTGTCTCTGACTCTTCGCACGGAGCTAAGCTTGTAATAGGACTGTAATTACTTTGTTCCTGAACGAAAGCAGTACAATTGTCAGTGGCAGCAACACTATTAAGCCATTCAGCAACTTGTACTGTAAAGTCAGCATCTTCTAATACAAAGGTCGTATCAGCAGGACAAATAGGATCTGGCATTGTTGTATCATCTATGGTAAGGGTTAGCCCACAAGACTGAGAGTTACCGCAAAGGTCTACCAGTTCAAAGATTATAGGAATACTAGCGCCACATTCCGAGAGTCTAGGATCACTGAAGTCCAGGTCTGGTGAGGTGGCAAAGTTAGAGCCGAGGTTGTCCTCAGCAGAAACAAGTGCCATCCATTGTTTTATATCATCTTCAAAGGTCGGAGAGCCACATTCTGCTGTAAAGTTATCTGTTGCTGGATTACAATTAATGAACGAGGTCTGTATATCGTTCTGGACACTGATAGAAGTTTGACAGTTAGTTATCCACCCACATTCATCAGTAAAGGTTAGCTCTAGGTTGTAGTCTGCAGGATCGCAATCAAAACCAGCAAGAAGATTATCATCAAAGTCCTCTGTCAACAAGACATCATTACAATCAGAGGTGTTTATTAAGCTTAAGTCTAACCAATTCAGGAATTTAGGAATTTTGACAGTATCACCTGCTAGAAGTAGAAGAGGGTCTATGTCTGCACAGTCTACTTGCGGAGCTGTGTTATCTGCCACAAAGATAGTACCTGTACATTGTGATGGAGCACCACATTTGTCTTCTACAGAAAATAGCACTGGTATAGTCATGCTACAAGTATCAGTGAGCATTCCACCAGGATAATCATTCAGGACTGAAGAACTAAGGTCTAGGCCACTGTTGTCCTCCGCAGTTACCTCTTGCAACCAGTTGTTAAGTAAATTTATATTATCAGGATCTCCACATTCAAGGTTGAGGTTGCTAGTAGGACAAGCTAGGGATGGACCGCTAGTATCGATATCTATTAGGCCGACACAAGAATTACTCTGACCACATTTATCTGTAACTATGAAGGTTATATTTATGGTCTGAGTACTTGTACAGAAATCTATATTTCCTGGATTATAATCATAGGAATAAAAAGGGTCTTCGCAACCATTGTCTTCATAGGTGGACGACTCCAGCCAATTCTGAATATCACTGTCTATGGTAGTGCTATTAGATGCAACTGTGAGCCCAGTAGGGCACACAATGGTCGGTGAATAGGTGTCTCTGATCGTGACAGCTGACATGCAATCATTTGCTCTATTACAAGAAGCATCTTCTACGACAAATTGCACTATAGTCTCTGTCATACAAGAAAATGTATCCAGTGTGGACAAGAGTAGATCATTAGTGGTGCCTAGGTCATCACCTAAGAAATTGGTGCCGACTGCAGAGGCCATCCAAGACTGAATGGTGTCCATAATATTCCCTGATCCACATTCTAGTACTAATGGAGCAGGGCAAGAAATCTGTGGCTCTTTTTGGGTGACTAGGGTTAGGTTTGCTTCGCAATTACTATCACTTCTATTGCCACAGCCATCCTGAGCCCAAAAGATAATTGGATTAGTTATCGTATCTCTTGTACAATCCCCGAAGAGGAAGCTATCATAAGCATTAGCAGCGGTGGCTGAGCAGTTATCCTGAGGAAATGCGGTTCCTAACCAAGCTGTCACCGCTTGGTCTACATCACCGTTTTGGTCATTGATAGTGATATCGCTTGGACAAGTTATAGTAGGTGGAATATCATCTGCTACACTTAGTCTGGCTATTTGAGTTTTTTCTATTCCACAGAAATTCACAAACTTAAACTCTACTTCTATTACTTCATCACATTGAAGTAAGCGCATGTCAGTAACATCTAGGTCGTTCTCCACAGTAAAAGTAGTACCTAATGAGTTACCAGCAGTTGTAGTAGCCCAAGTCGAAATCGCTGGTACATTAATTGGGTTCTCACACTGAATCGTGGTATCGTTTGGAAAATTGTAAAACTGGTCTACTACATTATCCAGTATAGTGAGGTTTCTTTCACAAGTTACTATGTTAGTTTCTATACATAGATCATCAGCAGTAAAAGTGACAACGGTATCTATTCTTCCACAATTAAAATTCAAGAGTCCCATATCAAAATCATGATAGGCTTGGAACTGAGGGTTACATACATCTATCGCACTAAAACCATCTAGCCATAAACCCACTGCCATAACTAGGTCAGGATCATCAGCATTAACAATAGTATCATTAGGACAATTAAGTATAACAGGATCTTGTGTATCATTTAGTTCTACTCTTCCTACTGCAACATCTGTCCTTCCACAGTTATCTAATGCAGTGAAGGTAATGTCAAAACCAGCATTGCAAAACGATGAAGAAAGTATAGAAAAATCAAAGTTATTACCGATCGCAGTTATAGAGTTTCCTAGATAGTCTATCGCTCTAGTTCTATCCAACCAATTATTAACAGTATCCAGATTAGTAGTATTACCACATTCCAAAAACAAAGTGTCTGGCACGTCTGTAATCATTGGTGGAGTCGTATTTTCTAGCTCCACAGTAAACTGACAACTGCTACTATTCTGAGGACAGCCTGCTTCCGCAAGCATAGTTATCACTATGTCGGCAGGATCGCACTCAAATATCTTATCTGCAAGATCAGCAGGATCAAAATTATTCGACACAGTAGGTCTGTCGCATTCAAAAGCCAAATTGTAATCTTCTAAAGCATCATTGATCTTGGTTTCTAAGTCAGGATCACTTACATCTATGGGAGGCAGAATAGGACAAGTAATAACGGTAACAAAAGTGTCTGTAACCACAAACTTTCCGAGATCCTTAGCTAATTCTCCACATTTTGAGAAACATGGACCAGAGAGGTTAATTTGTAAGTTTATAGATTGCGCACCACCGCAGCTAGTGGCTAAAATAGGATTAGAAGGAAGGTATTCAACGAATGCTGCTCCCTGGCAATTTAAATAATCAGTATACAATTCTGATACCACGTAGTCATTAAAAATATTCTCTACATCATCTTTACAGGTTATTGTACTATCAATAGCGCCTTTTAGAAAGTGGGGAGGTGCAATTTGTGTAAAAAATGTGTCAGTACACGTTTCGTTTACTCCTCCTAGCGAGGATCCCACATTGTAGGTTCTTAGAGTATAAAAGGTATCTTGACATGATTGAGGATGTACATCTCTATCTCTTGCTGTAACATATAGCTGTCCGCAATTTCCACTAGAGCTAACACCAAAACCTAAGCCTTCAAATAGGGGAATGTCTGCGCTGTTGTCAGTAGGGATACCTATAAATTCTGATGGGATATCAGGAATCTCACAGGAGCACTCTACTGCAGGAGGTGTAGGCCTACAAGTTATATTGACTGTACACTGGCTTATAGCGTCATATACAGAGCAGAATAATAAGATAGATAGAATAAACAGTCTCATGTTGGATTATCTTAAAACATAGTTTATCAAGAAATCTAGAACAATAACTGAACCAATAATATTAGAAATTCTAATAATGTATCAGTCATAATCAGTTCAGTTGGGGATCGGCTAGAATCCATTATGGATACAAAAGTACTTTTATTAGACTATAGGTAGAACGAAAAAGTCTCGTAATCCGCAACAGTTAAATGTTAATTATATACTATTTGTAAGCAGTAGACTGAGGTAGGAGTTTATTTCTTTTTTTGAGAATTTGGTTATTTCCAAATCAGATTTGGATAAAATTATGCTTGGACTAATTTACTTTCTCAAAATCTGCACAGTCCCAACTTTTTCCATTTCCTCACCCATAGTATCCTTTAGGACGACATAATAAGTAAATACTTCAGTAGGTTCTTCTTTGCTAGAATAAGTGCCATCCCATCCCTCAAATATCTCATTAGGTGGAAAATCAGTCTTTTCGAAAACTTTAGATCCCCACTGATTATAGATAATCATGGTAGTGATGACTTCCACTGAACTATTAGTAAAGGCAGTAAATCTGTCCTCTATGCCATCGCCATCAGGAGAGAAGACATTGGGAATATATACTTTCGGATCAGGTAGGATGTCTATCCTTGTTCTGCATTCAGCCTCATTGTCGCAATAATCTAGAGCCGAGATATTAATTTCTAAGATGATAGGGTCTTCACAACTAGCTTCTAGATCTAAAGGATCAAAATCGTTATAACTTTCATAGTCATTATCACTGGTTATAGATACTTGACTTATATGATCTACAACAAGAGATTCCAAGGCAGGATCAGTACATAACAGTGTAATTGCTTCAGGACAACTTAAGTCTAGAGTAGCTTTTTTAATTAAGGTTAAGTTAGAAGTGCAGTTGTTAGCTAATCCACAGAGATCTATTGCCGTATAAGTCACTGGGATAAGCTCTGAACACTGCATGGAATTTAGATCGAAATCAAAATTATCACTCAGCGTTACAGCGCTACAGTCAGTTGCATTGGCAGACTCTAGCCATGTTTGGATTTTTTCATCTCTTGCAAGATCTTCTAGCTCTATGCTGACATCTATCGGGCAAGTTATTTCTGGAGCTATATCGTCTATAACGGTGACCTGAGCCATACATACTTGCTCCCTTCCACATTCGTCAGTCAATGAGAAAGTTACATCTGTAACCTCTCCACAGACCAGAGAAGAGATTTTGTCGTGATCTACATCATGATCTAGGATAATGGATTCTCCTTGGGCATTATATCCAGAAAAGTCATCCATCCATGCGACAACTATTCCATCTATATCTTCTCCACATTGGATGGTGAGATCTTCACCACAGTTGAGAACGGGACTCGCTGGACTCTGCACAGTCAGGCTACTGATGCATGCATCTACTAGACCACAATTATCTTCTATTATAAAATTTACCTCTATGATAGGCTCATCATCACAGTCTGTACTGATCATATTAGGATCAAAATCATGCTGTACCTCATTAGCACTACAGTTATCAGTGCCACTTGCACTTGCTAACCAATTGTTAAGCTGCTCATGGAGGTCACTTGAGACTGGATTGATCGTAAGGGCTGATGGACAATCTAGGGTCGGTGCTTGATCATCTAGGACCATAAAGCTTGCCATGCTTTCCACTCTGTTTCCACAACCATCCTCTACTACGAAAGTTACTGTGTTAGCTACTCCACAGGTAGGATCCAGAACGGGATTTGCTGGAATGGTGCTGATAATGATAGGATGAGTGCATGCAAGGTAGTCCAGGCCACCATTATTGTCTATCCATACCTGATAAATAGTTTCTACATCTGAGTCGCATGAGATATTCATATTCTCAGCTTCGCTAAGGGTTTCTGCTTTTATATAATTTGTTATGCTAAGAGCTCTGGAACAAACAATTTCTGAGTGGGCATCAGAAATTGTATACTCCCTTGTTACTCTCATAGTGTTGTCAGAGCAATCGGTGGGAGTTGTAGAATAGTCTTGCACCTGAACTCTTATAGGTCCACAGGCACCCGTTGCGACATCTATTCCTAAGGTTTTTAATATTTCATTTACAGTCGCCTCAGAAGCACTAGAGCTAATAAGCTCAGGGTCATTTTCTGGAACAGCATCTATACATTCAAAATTTTCGTCTTGTAGATTACAAGTTAGATTAAGAGAACAGCATTCTAGTATAGTAATGTTATCACTGAAGGTACAACCGAGATTATCTGTTATGGTAACATAATAAGCTCCGGGAGCCGCTTCCTCTATAGTTTCAGTACTAAAAGTGGTACCATTAGGCCCATCCCAATAAAAGCTATAAGGTTTTGACCCACCTATAACTTCTGGGGTTATGACTGATCTGTTCAGGCCAGTCAGACATTCAGATTTCAATGTCAGTTCTGGATAACCTGCATCAGCAATTTGTGCAGTATAGACCTCTGTGCATAGGGGACCATCTGTGACTACAATAAGATAATCCTTGCTGTCTAGATTTTCGAAATGATTAGAACTTGAATAAGTGAGGCCACCATCTATAGAATACTGTAGAGTAGGGCTGTTTCCTTCCACGATTATAATTATCTGGCCATTATCCAGTTCACAAGTCTCTTGTACCTGGATTATATCAGTAATAACTATGGGATTCTCTTCTCCTAAGAGTCTAGAGGGAAGTGTTGCTAGTATAACCCAAGCTAGAGCTAGGATTACTTTAGAGTATTCAGTCATTTAGTCGAAAAGGTGTTAAGTAGAACATTTCTACGCCCTGAGGACAAGCTACATAGTACACGACCCCTATCTATAAACTGACAAATACCTCAGGCTAAATGTCAATAAAAAGATATTTCCAACTTTTGACAATTAGCCGTCATTTTGATATCACAACTTGATTTCTAATATCATATTAGGTCTATTCAGATCTGAGCTATAAATGTAGATTTTTGGTTATATCTTCGCTATGCCTTAAAGCAACCATTTGATGAGTTTCGTAGTATCAGCAAGAAAATATAGACCAAAGAATTTCGATGAACTTATAGGTCAGAATCACATTGCTACGACTTTAAAAAATGCGATAAAAAACGATAAGCTCGCTCATGCTTTCTTGTTTTCTGGGCCTAGGGGAGTAGGAAAAACAACTTCTGCACGTATTCTAGCCAAGGTGCTAAATTGTCAGAATCTAGGAAAAGACTACAATGCTTGTGAGGAATGCCAAGCCTGCAAATCCTTCGCTGATAACGCATCTTTTAATATTTTCGAGTTGGATGCCGCTTCTAATAACAGCGTAGATCATATCCGAGCGCTCAATGATCAGGTAAGATTCCAACCCCAGCAAGGTGCTTACAAAATCTATATTATTGATGAGGTACACATGCTCTCCCAAGCAGCATTTAATGCTTTTCTGAAGACCCTAGAAGAACCACCCCCTTACGCTAAATTTATCTTGGCTACCACAGAAAAGCATAAGATTATACCTACAATCTTATCTAGGTGTCAGATTTTTGATTTCAGAAGAATACAGGTTAAGGATATCGTGGAACAACTTTCCACCATTGCGGAAAAAGAAAAAAGAGAGTTCGATGAGGAATCCCTGCACCTTATAGCTCAGAAAGCCGATGGGGCAATGCGGGATGCACTGTCTATCTATGATAAGATAGTGAGCTCCATCGAGGGCAAGATCAGCTACGCAGATGTAGCAGACAATCTCAATGTTCTGGACCATGACTTCTATTTCAAGATCGTAGATGCAGCAATCAAAGAATCACTCACTGAACTGATGGTGATTTTTGATGATATTATAAAGAAAGGTTTTGAGGTAGAGCAGTTTGTCTTGGGCTTATTAGAACATTTGAGACAACTACTCTTTGTCAAGGACTTACAGACTGCTGCTCTGATGGAGGTGGGTGAGAACTTGAGATCTAGATACGAAGCACAAGCTGAGCTAGCTAGTTCATCTTTCTTATTGACTGCGCTGTCTATTATGGATAGAGCAGACATGAGTCTCATGAGGTCTCAGAATAAGCGTCTATCCATGGAAATAGCGCTAAGCAAGATGGCTTACATGAATAGAGCTGTCGACAAAAAAAAAGCTGAGCATAACACAGATGTAAAAGAATCTGTCGCCCCTGCCAAAACTACCAGCGCGCCATTCAAAACTAAGGCCCAACCGACCATAAAAAAATCTGTCAGCCTTCCTCCAGAGGAAATAGTTGCTGCCCCCAAGGTCAATGAAAAGCCTTCTGAAATCTTAGTAACAAAAAAAGTAGAAGACAAGCCCAGCCCTAAGTCTACGGTAACTAGCAAAGCGGGTCCTCTAAAAAGTAAGAGTGGTGAAAAATCATTAATGACACCTTCTATTTCAGTAGATATAGATGATCTTGTTGCTAACATTGAAAAAGAAGAAAAGAAGTTACAGTCACTGGATAACCCTTTTACAGAGGAGCATATAAGACTTATACTGAAAAAATGGCATGATAACTCAAAATCGAAATCGTTCCAGTCAGCTATAGATTATTGTAAAGTAGAGGCAGAAGGGGATACCGTATATCTCAAAACGCCATCGGATATCTACAAAGATTTACTCCGTCAAGAATTAGGACTTATAGAGGATATAAGAGGTCAGTATCCTATGAAAGACATATTTGTGAGGATAAAAGTAGACTTAAGTGCCTTTCCCGACTATAAGCCACCACAAAAAACAAAGCTCCTCACAACTAATGAAAAATATGATTTGTTTAAGTCTAAGAATCCAAACTTTGAAGTTTTAGTAAAAGAATTTAAACTAAAACCTAATGAATAGTTAGGATCCACACAGACCACAAACGATACAACATGAGTGAAAAATCTATTTGGTACTTAGAAAATATTGATGTAGGAACCATCCTCTGCCCAAATAAGTTGGGTGAAAAAACTAAAGATGACCATCTAAAGGTCGTAGACAAAAACCAATTTGTTTATTTACCAGATGATAAGAGCGATCTTATTTACTTCATTGCTGATGGCCGGATAAAAATTAGCTCTACTTCAGATGATGGAAAAGAAATTATCAAAGCCATATTAAGTAAGGGCGAGGTTTTTGGAGAATTATCACTTTTAGGTGAGCAAAATAGAAGAGATACGGCTATAGCTTTGGAGGAAACAAAACTCTGTTGTATTCCAAAAGATGAGATGAGTGGACTTATTCAGGACCACAGTTCTCTTAGTTTGTTTTTCATGAAAATAATGGGTTCTAAAGTGTTGGAAATGGAGAACAGATTAGAGTCTCTTGTTTTCAAGGACTCCCGAAGTAGGATAGTGGAATACTTAGTAGAACTGGTTAGGAAAAATGGTCAGAGGATAGGCTATGAGTGGGTCGTCAGAAATTTTATTACGCATCAAGAAATAGCTAATCTCACAGCTACATCTAGGCAGACGGTCACCACAGTGCTCAATGAACTGAGAACAGAAGAGATTATCACTTTCAATAGGAAGAGATTGCTTGTGAGAGATCTTGATAAATTGAAAGAGGAAATCCGTTAAAACTTGTATAAGACCTTAATTAAGCCTCTATTATTTCTCTTTTCCCCAGAAAAGGCGCATCATCTTACAACTAGATTGTTCTCTATAGCCCTAGGCTTACCTTTTCTAGGTTCACTGATAATATCCTATTATAGACTAGAGAATCAGAGTCTTGAAAAAGAAATATTGGGCATTAAATTTCCAAACCCTGTAGGCCTAGCAGCAGGTTTTGACAAAGATGGAAAGTATTATAAGTCTATGTCTGCCCTTGGCTTTGGATTTATAGAAATAGGCACAGTGACCCCTGTAGGACAAGATGGAAATCCTCAGCCTCGCTTATTTAGACTTCCTAAAGATCAAGGGCTTATAAATCGTATGGGCTTCAATAATGAAGGTGTGGACGCTATGGTACAACGTCTAGAAGAATACGGCACTGAGGGTCTTATTGTAGGAGGTAACATAGGAAAGAATAAAGTGACTCCTAATGATCTGGCAATAGATGATTATGAGCAGTGCTTTCATAAGCTATATCATCTTGTAGATTACTTCGTAGTCAATGTAAGCTCACCTAATACGCCTGATCTCAGGTCGCTACAAGATAAAAAACCACTCACTGAGCTCTTATCACATATTATGCGACTGAGGAATGCTAAAGAGACAAAGGTGCCAGTCTTGCTCAAAATTGCCCCAGACCTTTCTGAAGGGCAGATAGATGATGTGTTAGATATTCTTGAGTCCCAAGGAGTAGATGGAATAATAGCTACTAACACTACGATATCTAGAACTGGACTAAATACCAAGGACGAAGTGATAGCTCAGATAGGAAATGGTGGACTGAGTGGATTGCCAGTCAGGCGACGAGCACTGGACGTGGTCAGATACATCCGTCAGAAAAGTCCTGACCTAGTTATCATAGGCGTAGGTGGAATAACTAAGGCAGAACATGCGCTAGAGATGATGGAAGCGGGTGCGGATCTCGTCCAAGTATATTCAGGAATGGTCTATTCTGGCCCTTCCCTCATCAAGTCTATCAAAAGAAAACTCATCCAGCAGACTGGATAATCTTCTAATCTGGTCCTACTATTGCTAGCTCACAATTTCTGACTCACTAAATAAATGGGGTATTTTTTAGATGGTCCTATTTTCGTTATTGTATAAATAGCATATATGTCGTAGGCATAAGATCTATGCTATCAAGGGCTAATAAATAGAGATAAGTTCTTATATCATAACTACCTTATAATCATATAATTATGTGGTGTAGACATCATATGTTCAATTATTGTTATGGTATCTATTTTGTATTGAGAAGGGTACGTTACTCAAACATTACTCACTTTAATAACCAAAACCGACTTCTCATGATAGATGAGGAACAAAATGTACTCACAGACTCAAGATTCTGGTTGGTGTTGATTTTTTCATTACTGTTGGTCAGTTTCTTGATAATGAGTTATCCTAACTAACGGAAAAAGAAAATTTTTACACTTTAAGATCTGAGGTTGTTGCATTTGGGGTGCAGCAACCTCATTTTTTTGAAGGTTTAAGAAGAGAGTATTAGTATCTTCTTTAGGAATCCTGCCTCAGGGTTCTTTTTTAATTTTAAGACTCATGTCAAGAGACCCAGCAGAATGTGTGAGCGCTCCTACAGAAATATAATTGACGCCTGTCTCTGCGATGGCTCTTACCGTAGACAGGTTAACGCCACCAGACGCTTCAGATTGGAATCTGTTACCTATGATTTTTACAGCTCTTTTGAGAAGGTCCAGTTCGAAGTTGTCTAACATTATTCTCGTTACACCGCCTTCCTCCATCACCTCATTCAACTCTTCTAGGTTTCTTACTTCTACAGTGATACCCAGATTTTTGTTTTTTATTTGTAGATAGGCTTTTACTCTTTGTATGGCTTTAGCAATTCCTCCACATGCGTCTATGTGGTTGTCCTTTATCATTATCCAATCATATAGCCCATCTCTGTAATTAGTACAGCCACCTACTCTGACAGCCCACTTTTCTAGGAAACGTAATAATGGCGTTGTCTTTCGGGTATCTAATATTGTGACAGGTAAGTCTTCTACCAGTTCTGCAAATTTCTTCGCCATACTAGAGACACCACTGAGACGCTGCATGGTATTCAGTACCAGCCGTTCTCCTTTAAGCAGGGTCTGGGAGCCTGTAGTGATTTCAAATGCGATGTCACCATAGCTAACTTTACTACCATCTTCTATAAATTTATTGAAAGTACAACTAGGATCTAGCTTCTTAAACACGAATTCTGCAAACGCTACCCCCGCTATAACACCTTCATCCTTGACCAGTAGCTTGGCTGTATCTTTTGCTTCAGCATCTATACATGCTAAGGAAGTATGATCTCCATCTTTAACGTCTTCTCTAAGAGCAGCATCTATAAATGCGTCCAATAATGTTTTACTAACTCCTTCCACGGTCTAAATTTTGAAAATTTGAAGTGACTTTCATCATAAGTTGACTTCCGCAATAGCTGATCAGTCAGTCCGAAAAGTAAGTATTATCTTTTAATTATATGTGTTCTGCTCGCCCTAATGAAATGATATCAGTTGATAAAGGAAATTTTATATTAAGATAATACATACTCTATAGTAGTGTGACCTTTAATACAATATCTCTTGATACTTCAGGTTTTGGAGTACTATGATGAATTCATGGTATATAGCATTGTTGCTTAAATTATGTCCGCTATTAGACGACATGAATAATATACCTCTTAAAGCTTTGGTTAATGGTTAAGGTAATTTACTGATTTATAGTATTTTAGGAGCCTTTTAGATTTGAATAAACTTTATTTATTACATCAATCACAGATATGAAACAAATTTTACTTTTAGCTTTTGCTTTTATCTCATTCACTAGCCTGTTTTCGCAGAGTCAGAGAATGGTTTTTTTAGAAGAATTTACTCAGGCCTCTTGCCCTCCATGTGAGGCAACTACTCCAGCATTAAATGCTTTGGTAACTGCTAACGTTGACAAAATAGTTCAGATCAGATACCAGACTTCATGGCCTGGTGTAGATCCTATGAATGCGGATAATCCATTTGAGGTTCAGGAAAGAGTAGATTACTACGGTGTTACTGGTGTACCTACCTTCCTCATAGACGGTACAGCAACTGCCTCGAATTTAGTTCCCGAACAAGCTACTGTGGATGCTTCTTACGGTTCTGATGCTCCTATACTCATAAAATTATCTCATCAGCTGTCTGATAACCTTGCTAACATGGATGTAAGTATCCAGATTATAAACGAGGGAACAGAAGATTATGTACCTGGAGCTGCTAAGCTTAGAGTTGCATTGATAGAGGAAGCTATTTCTTGGGATACACCTCCAGGATCTACTAGCATTCAAGTATTTGAGGCAGTAATGAAGACTTTCTTTACAGGTGCTGCTGGGATGGATATACCTACTATCGCTGCTGGAGAAACTTGGGAAAACACATGGACTGATCTTGCCATACCTTTTACGATATATAATGCTAACACTTTAGGTGTTGTAGCTTTTGTGCAAGATGATTCTGATCAAAGTGTGGATAATGCAGCTTACTCTCATCCTCAAGCTTTGCCAAACGGAACTGACTATCCTTCCGCAGGTGTTCTGACTTCTAGTATAGTAAGTTCTGACTTATGCGACTTGTCATTTAATCCTAGTATGGGGGTACTCAATAATGGAACTTTACCTATCTCAGGATACTCTGTTACTTTCTGGGTCAATGGTGAGCCGATAGAGACAATTGCTGTTACTGATGAATTAGCGGCAGGTGGTCTTCAGTCATTTGATTTCACACCTTACACTTTAGGAGCAGGTGATTCGGAAATCAATTATTCAGTGGTTCTGGACCAAGGAGAGATTAATACTAATGATAACCTTACACCAGTTATAGTTGGTTCAAAAATATCTGATACTGCATCTGAAACAGTAGCTAAAGATTTTGAAGCAGATACTCCAGGAACAAATCCAGAAGGAATGATTTCGATGACTCCTATACCGACACTTGTCTTTAATGGTGCTGCTGCTGGTGTAAATCCACTGGGGGCTTTTGGCCAGTCTGAGGCATCAATAAGAATAAATTACTGGCAATGGGAGCCTGGTGCTTTAGGCGCTGAAGGTTCAGTAATTATTGCTGAAAAAGTAGTAGTAGATTCTGATTTTGCAAACTTGACTTTTGATTATTCATTCACTACATGGGAAAATTCTAATGATGGATTAGCAGTAGAAGTATCTTCTGATTGTGGTGTTACATATACTTCATTGTGGTCTGCTTTTGGTTCTGACTTGAGAACAGCACCAGAAGTGAATTCTAACAATAGCTTCTTTACTCCAGCTGCAAATGAGTGGGCCAGAGTTGAGGTAAGTCTAGCAGATTATGTAGGACAGGAAGTTCTTATTAGATATGCAATCACTTCTGCATGGGGTGATATGATGTATATAGACGATATCAACTTGGTAGGTGTTTCTAATCTAGATGAATTAACTTCTAATGAAGAGCTAAATGTCTATCCTAATCCTACATCTGATTTATTGAATGTAGATCTTTCTATCGAGAATGCAGAAGCAGTGTCTTACAGACTAGTAAATATGCTAGGACAGACAGTTGCTCAAAGAAATCTTGGGACTAAGATATCAGGTAAATTGACTGAAACAATTTCTACTAACGAGCTTGATAACGGATCTTACCTACTTCACTTTTTGATAGGAGAGAGACAAGTTGTAAGAAGAGTTAGTGTAGTACACTAAGACGAAGCTAAAATTATATACTCCAGGGCTACATCTGAATAAGATGTAGCCCTTTTTTTCTGTAGGACCTCAGCAAGCAGATTTCTTTTTGATTGTTTAGCTCATGAACAGGACTTTTTCATTCCAGGTTGTGATACGGGATCTTGCGGGTTCTGTTACTAACTCTGCTCTATTGACATTAACTACTGTATTGCTGTTGGAAGTTGTAATTTTGTCATATTAATAATTATCTGAATGTGTAAGATGAATAAGAATTTAAATTTGATTACCCTTATCACTTTATTTTTTGCTCAAAGTGTCACTGCACAAGACACCTTATTACATCAGAACTTCCAAGACAATTCCTTTGGTCAGTTTACCTTTGCTGATGAAGATGGATTAGCACTTAATTCTGATTTTGCAGGCTTATCAGGTGCTTTTGATATCATTCCAGTGAGTGGACCATCAGATTTTAGAGCTGTAGCCGTTTCTTCTTTTGCTAATGGTGGCACTGCGAATAATTGGTTGATATCTCCACAAGTCGAGATCGGTGATGCACAAACAACTCTCAGTTGGTCGGCTTCTTCTCTAAGTGGAGATATATTTCTTTTAGAATCTTATAGAGTAATGGTTTCTACCACTGGCTCTGCAATTGAGGATTTTACTAATCTTTTGTTAGAGGTACCAGCAGAGGAAATGACAGAAACCATGAGAGAATTAGATCTCTCAGCTTTTGCAGGGCAAGTCATATACATCGCTTTTAATCATACAGGAACAGATAATTATGCACTCACCTTGGATGATATTCTGGTAGCAGCACCCAGCTCAGAAAATTCAGTAGAACTGATCGAGATTATAGGAGATAGATATCAAGATTTAGCCAGACAAGATTTGTCCTTGCAAGTGGTTAATACAGGTTCTGAAATTATCAGAGATATGATAGTTGTGGGAAGTATCAATGCTGATGAAGGGGAGCAAGTATTTAATGATTTGAATATTTTACCAAGAGATACCGCTTTTATTTCTTTCAGTGATTTGTACCCATTCGAAGCAGATAGGTATGAAGTTATAGCGACTATTTCTTCTGTCAATGGTTTTCCTGTTACTGGTCAGAGCAGTACTGGTGTTTTTTATATGGTAGCAGAGCCACTAGCTAAAAAACTTGTCATAGAAGAAGCTACCAGTACCACCTGTGGGTGGTGTCCAGAAGGAACTGTGCAGAAAGCTTACATGGACCTCATTTTTTCAGATGAGGTGATAAATATATCAGTGCATGCGGAGGATCCTATGGAAAACACAGTCCTTAGTTTTGGTATGCAGAATAGCATAGGTTTTGGAGGGTTCCCCTCCAGCAGTCTTAACCGATTAAGATCTCTTCCTCATTCAGAAGTAGAGGAGTATTATCTAGAAGATTTTTCAGATGTAGCTCCTGTGGATCTGGATTTCGAATATGAGTATGATTCAGCTTCGCGCAGATTGGAGGTTAGTCTAGGTGTTATAGCCCATACTACATTGAGACCAGAGGAACATAGATTGAGTTTTGTAATTCTCGAAGATAAGGTGATAGGTGAGGGACCATCCTTTGCACAGGCCAATAACTACAGCTCCGAAGCTCTCGATATTCTATTAGAAGATGTGAATGGGCAGAACTGGCAAGCGCTGAGTAATCCTGTACCAGCTGAAGAGATGATCTATAATGACGTTGCCAGAGATATAGTAGGGGGCTATGATGGTATCTTGGAGTCCATATCAGCTGTGAGAAACGGGGAAGCTCTCAGTTATGATTTTGAGTATACGCTTTCTTCGGCTTTTGATGAGAATGAAATCACCTTAGTGGCACTTGCATTGGATGTGGAGACAGGAGAAATTGTCCAAGCAGTGGAGAAAAAATTAGAGTTTGAGTCAGCTCTTACAGAGCATTTGTTAGAAGGCCTTACCATCTATCCAAATCCGACAGATGGCACAGTATATCTATCAGGCAAGGACATTAATTCTAAACTAGCTATAGAATTTTATAATCAACTGGGAATCAAGGTCTTAAGTAGAACGGTGAATTTAGGTAATAAGGAATATTATACAATGACACTTGAGGGCATAGAACCAGGGTTATATATTGTAAAAATGGTAATTGGAAAGGATTTTGTAACTAAAAAGCTTTTATTTCATTGATTTTTGGTCTTGATTTAGTCGCCTGGCCGCATCTATTGCTTTATTTTCGTATCTTAACTATCTATTAAGACAATAAAATCGGGCAAAACCGATATATTTGTATAAATAAGAAGGCATATGAAACTATTTACACTACTTTTTGCTTGTTTTTTCGCTGTCTCGGGATTTTCCCAGGCACTGTTAGAGATAGATGCTACAGCCGCCGTGGATGGTAATGTAGCCGATGGGTACCTTAATTATAATTTCGCTGTAACTAATATTGGCGATGAGACTGCTACATTCTACTGGGAATTAGTAAAAAATCCTGATATGCCAAGAGATTGGCAATTCACAGTATGTGATGCTATTCTTTGTCATGCGGAGTCTACTGAAAGCTCTCCATGTGAGGATGCATACATTAATGTTCTTGAGCCTGGTCAGACAGTAGACTTTTTCAAGGTAGGTCTAAATCCTTATGGAAAAGAAGGTGTTTCTGACGTTACCTTCAGAATGACATCAGAATGTGTTCCAGGTACAACAGTACTAGGAGAAGTAAGTATTACATTTTCTGTAGCTGGAGAAAGTAATGTAGATGAAGCAATGTTGTCCGATGATCTACTAATCTATCCAAATCCTACATCAGATCGTTTCCTAGTAAATAATGATTCAGAAGTGGCTGAGATTTCTGTTTTCAATATAGTAGGTAAGAGAGTTATGAGTGAGCCACATAGACCTGGTCTCTCGCATGATGTTTCTACTTTGGACAAAGGTATCTACCTTGTCAGAATGTTAGACAAGAATAATAGTACACTTAAAGTAATACGATTGACAAGAGAGTAGTCTCTCTATAAAATATATCTAAGGGATATGTCTTTATTGACATATCCCTTTTTTGTTTTTATAGGATAGCTCTATCATATTTTAGAAAAAAAACTTCCAGCTATGAAATCACTATTACTCTTCTTCAGCCTAGCCGTATCGTTTACACTAAATGCTCAATTTACTGTTCAGGATAGCTTTGAGATATTCGGAAAAGTAGGCGATAAAGATATCGGTCCTTACTTTACGCTTCAGAATAGTAGTGATACAGTAGTTAATTTTTATTGGAAGCTGGTAAAAGAAGACGATTTTCCAAGGGACTGGGAAATAAGTATCTGTGATCAAATCACATGTTGGGTTAGTGGCCAAGAGGTGTCTGATTGTGAAAGACTAGATGAATCTATAAATATCTTTCAGTCAGGTGAAGAAAATTCTTTTTTTAAGGTGGGCATAAAATCTGAAACAGGTGTTTCTAGTAAAGGGAGGCACTCAGCCAATTTTTATCTGACTAAGGAATGTGATAATATGGAGGACGAAAGTGTACTGACTCAAATCCATTTCACCTTTGAAATAACCGGTGGTGTATCTACCCATAATATAACCGAAGATTCTAGTTACTCCATTTATCCAAATCCAATCCAAAGCCTGATTTCTGTATCTAATGATGAGCAGGTAGCCGAAGTGACCCTCTACACATTAACTGGTCATCAGCTTAGCTCTTCTGTACATAGTCCAGGAGAGCAACATGATCTCTCTGATTTGGAAAGAGGTATGTATCTGGTACAACTGAGAAATAGTCAGCAAAAGATCCTAGGAGTAGAAAGAATTATGAAGGTAGACTAGGTCTTCCAGACTCAGAGCTCTACTCTATAACTATTTTATGTTTTTCAGACTGCCGATTATAGTGCAGCTCTAGTATATAGCAGCCACTGGAAAGATGAGAAACATCGACCGAAGGGAACTCGGTCTTAGTTCTAACTTTTAGAGTTCTTCCCATTAGGTCACGGATTTGTATAATGATATCCTTTGCTTCTACATATGCAGGTAATTCTATTTTTATAACGTTGCTGGTTGGATTAGGGTAGATTATGGCTCTGGCTAGTTCGATGTCTTCTGTAAGTGAAGGCTCACAAAAGTCCTTATCCCATTCTACTTGGTTCCAATCTTCCCACACCTCAAAGGGCACCCCTCCACCAGGCACTCGCCATAGACTAGTCTCTGGTCCTGAAGCTGAGATAAACTCATCTATGAGTTCAGGCGTCATTACTCCTAAGGCAGTAGAGCAGAGGTGGTGTATGGGCTTAGTTGCTCCTATGCTCTCATATTCTTTATTGCCTTCCTCTATCCAGTAAGTGATATTATCGACATAGCTCTGTCCCCAATACTCTACGTAGGTCTGTGGCATATAGCCATCCACATAGGGGTCTATGCTAGCGATACTATAGTTATGATCTATGGGATTACCCCAGGTCGTACAGTAGATCTGGAAGTCATCAGTAGCATACCCATCCGCAATAGCCTGAGTTCTACTCTCATAAAAGGCCTGAAAAATTTGATCCAGTTCTGCTGCCTTTCCATCAAATTCCATCTCCACATCTACGACATAGCCTTGGTAGCCAGTCTTTGCAGCTTCGTAAAGAGCTGCTGCTTGCAGCTCATAGTTATCAGTATAATTATAGGACCAGGCCCATATCTCTAGATCTTTCCCTTTGTAGCTGTCGACTAGGTCAGTATCTATTAGCTCTGGCCATGAGTCGGGATTGGCCCGTCCATCAGCGACTTTGACATAGACCCTTTTGATCTTTCTTGTGGCTAGATTGTGGGCAAGGGTTTCGTGGCTAAAGCCTGTGTGCTCCACATGCCATAGCCAGACACCTAGTTTATTGCAATCTGCATCTTGAGCTCCGAGGGAGAGATATGCTAGTAGCGTTGTGAAAAATAATAAGGCTCTAGTCATATGCATCTATGCTAGGCTGCTTCTCCAGTATTTATCAGTTTTCCCATATATACTAATAGATCTCCTTCATTAATCACAGTGTCTTGGTCCTGAGATAAGATAACCTCAAATTCATTATTCTCAATTCTTTTTATAAAGAGCGGAATCGCTTTTTCTTGGCTATTGATCTGCGAGAGTAATGCTTGGTAAGACTCGGCATCTTTCAGTACTAATTCTGTTATAGCAGGGTAGTCTCTAGCTACCTCTAGCAAATTGATAAAGTCATCATGCTTAGAAAACAAAGTAGTGCTTTCATTCAGTTCTGGATTTTGTAATTCATTAACTGAGGTCAGTCTGTATGCACCATTTTCTCCAAAGCTTTTTCCTAGACTTTCTAAAGAGTATTTATTGACCTCTGCACTTCCGGTCATAGCAAGTATAAAGCCTACATCATTTAGATCTGGATTAGTCTTAAGGTCATCTTTGTAGATGTCCACAGAGAGTGATTGCAAACCTAATTCTTTAGCCTTATCTATGTTTCCATGATTACTATCTATAAGAACGACATGCTTTCCATTATCAGATAGATATTTACCTATCAGTCTAGAAGCCCTATGTGCGCCTACTAGTAGCATGCCATTGCTTTTCTCTAATAATACACCTAAGAGTTTAGCTACTATACCTGCACAGGTGGCATTGAGTATCACAGTACCTAATACCACCATAAATACTAAAGGCGTAATATATTCTGCGCCTTCTATACCCAACGCCTTTAGTTTACTCCCAAAAAGCGAGGCAATACCAGCAGCTACTATTCCTCTCGGTCCTACCCAACTCACAAAGAGCTTTTCTTTTTGCGTCAGGCTAGAGGAACGTGTACTCAGAAATACCCCTATAGGCCTAAGAATAAAGACGATAGCTGCAAATAAGAGGCCTACCCTCCAGTCTAAGAGCAGTTGCAGATCAGAAAGATTCATATAAGCCGAAAGCAAGATGAATAAGACGGCTATCAATATTATACTAATGGATTCTCCAAAATAGATGATATCGTTCTTATGTGGCATGTCCATATTACCGACGACCATCCCTAGCACCACTACTGTCAATAGGCCAGAATCATGAACCAGAACATGTGAACCTACAAACACTGCCAAAACAAAGGCTAAACTGAAGACTGTCAAGAGATAATGAGGTACCCAATGTTTTTCGAGAAAAATCCTTAGTAAATGGGCACTGAAAAAACCCAATGAACTGCCTACTAAGGCTATAAGACAAAACTGCTGTAAGGCATGTGCACTGAATCCACCACCACCAGAATGGGTGATATCTATAAATTCGTAGACAAGAACAGCCACTAGGGCTCCTATAGGATCTATTAGTATGCCTTCCCATTTTAGGATGGCAGAAACGTTTCTCTTTAGTGGTAAATTTCTCAAGATAGGTCCTATAACCGTGGGGCCTGTGACGATAATGAGTCCAGAGAACAAAAATGATACATTGAGAGGTAGACTCATAATGTAATGAACCAGGAAGCCGCCGCCTACAAAAGTAACCAGGGATCCTAGAGTGATAAGATTAATTATAGAGGGACCGATGCCTTTGAGTTCATCTCGCTGAAGACTAAGACCTCCCTCAAAAAGTATGAGAGCGATAGCCAACTCCACAAAATGGAATAGGTGGACTTCAGGAAAGAGGCCATACCCATGTCCGTGGCCATCTCCAGCATGCCAGACAGGGTCTAATAGCTTTAATCCATCAGCTGTCCACAGTGTCGAGAAGGGGCCTACCGCAAGTCCTATCAACAATAACGGTAAGATAGCAGGCACTTTTACCCTCCAGGCAAGCCACTGCGCAAGGATTCCCAAAATTAATACACCACCTAGTTCTAACATTTTTTAGAAATATTTATTTAGCGAATATACTCAGAAGGAGGTATAAAATCTGCTCCTAAGACATACTTCTTCAAGGATTTACAAATTCAAATTACCTATTATGCATTGCTTTATTGTTTTCATAAGTATTAGATTTTCAAGGGCTTAGGGTTAGATATCATATTATTTATAGCATAAATATCAACCTTTTTGTGGCATAGTTTCTGCACCCTCATAGGTGCAATGAATATCGAAGAAATCAATAGAAAACACTTTATGGAAACTGACATGTACTACCGTGTCGGTTACGGTCTATCTTCCAAGTTGATTAATTTCTCGAATGGCATTTTTACTTTGGAAATTGTCCTAAGTAAAAAATGGTCAAAAGATTTTAATACTACTTCTCAGGAGTTAGCCTATCTATGGCGTAACAGTCATGATGAACTAAAGAAAGCAATAGGATGTAAGATTTATATCATAGATTCTAGAACCTTTGATTACAAACAAGCCCTTATACACAGAGGCATAAAGCCTGGATATGATGCCAAGAAAGGTATCATTTTCAGAAAGGGCTACCTAAACTGATATCTTACAATACGGATATAAATGATTGGAGGAGGCTGAGGAGTCTCCTTTTTTTGTTTAAATCCAAGATTGAGGATTACAGCTCGCCTTTTAGTTCTTTTTCTCTTATAACACCAAAGATCAATGCGGCTTCATAACCTCTTGAGTAGGCGTACTTAATCACCTTGTCTTTTCTTATCAGAGCATCGAGTTCGGCATATTTTTTTGATGTTTTTGATATTAGTTCATTGAGGGTGCCTAGGTAATCTTCCTCGTCTATTTCTTCCATCCCTTTCTTAATGCAATATGCTGATATGTACCGGGCCTGTAACTGTTGTTTGATTTTATTTCGGCCCCATTTTTTGAGTCTGAACTTCCCTCTTGCATAGGAGCGGGCAAAACGTTCTTCATTAAGGAAATCATCACTGATTAGCTGAGCTATAACCTCTTCTAGATCAGTACCAAATATTTTTAAAGAGAGTAATTTTTTCCGTACTTCTTGATGGCAACGGTCTTGGTAAGCACAGTATCGCTGGAGTTTCTGGAAGGCTATTTCTTGGGATAATTTCAAAGGGTTCTTCTGTCTGTAGAATTAATCTTGAGTACGTAAGGTAAAAGATATATGTTGACTAGGAAGCCCACTTTTCTTCTTGCTTGCTAAGATAGGAATCTATATTATTGATGATATCCTCGTTAGGGTTATGTCTTATGCCATTCCATCCTGCTGCTCTGCAAGCTGTGATGTTTTCTTCCATATCATCTATAAAGAATAGATCTGCTGGTGGCTGGTCCAGATCTTTGGATACAAAATCATAGATTTCTCTATCAGGTTTTCTCATTCCCATCCTGCAGGAATAATAGACCTTGTCAAAATACAGAGAATGAAAATCATCTATCCCATAATTTTTGACTAGGTCGCGGTGGATCTTCTCTATGTGCATCTCATTTATATTGCTGAGCATGCAGACATTATAATCTTTTCTGAGACTAGCTATCATTTCAAATCTACTCAAAGGTAGTTCTCCTAGTAGAGCATTCCATGCAGCTATGATCGTTCTAATTTCCGCCTGTGGATTATACTGCTGAAGGTGCCACAGAAAGCCTTCTGTGTTTAGCTTTCCTCTATCATATTTGAATAAGTGGGCTTTGGTTTTTTCTGGTAAGCCTTCACTAAAATCTACTCCTAGTACTGCCCTAAAAGCTGAAAAACACTTTTCGTAATCAAGATTGATCAGGATATTCCCAAAATCAAATACTATCGTCTTTTTATTCTTGTCTATCATCTATGAGCACCAGAACTAAGCGGCTTATAGAATTTTATTGACATTACATTTGTCACTGACCATAGGACCTAGTTCCTCTATGCTCACTCTTTGTTGTTCTAACGAGTCTCTGTCTCTTATAGTAACCGTATTGTTTTCTAAGGTGTCAAAATCTATGGTAATAGAGTAAGGCGTTCCTATGGCATCTTGCCTTCTGTACCTTCTACCTATCGCATCTTTCTCGTCATATTGACAATTGACATGAGCGGAGAGCTTTTTGAATACATCTTTAGAGGCATTGACTAGTTCTTCTTTGTTTTTCAGTAGGGGAAGTACTGCAGCCTTTACAGGTGCGAGGGCAGGGTGGAGTTTCATAACTGTTCTAGTAGATTCCTTACCATCTGCATCTGGCACTGTTTCTTCTTGTAGGGCCAGACTTATTTGTGATAGAAACATTCTGTCACAACCTATAGAGGTCTCTACGACATACGGTACATAGTTTTCATTTACTGTCGGATCAAAGTACTGTAACTTTTTACCAGAAAGATCCTGATGGCTTTTAAGGTCAAAATCTGTTCTAGAATGGATGCCTTCTAATTCTCTAAATCCAAAAGGAAATTTGAATTCTATATCCACGGCAGCATTGGCATAGTGGGCAAGATTATCGTGGTCATGATATCTCAGATTTTCTTCAGGCGTGCCTAGGGCTTTATGCCAGTCTAACCTTGTCTGTTTCCAGTAATCATAATACTTCTTATCTTCTCCTGGCTTGACAAAATATTGCATTTCCATTTGTTCAAACTCCCGCATTCTGAAGATAAACTGTCGGGCAACAATTTCATTTCTGAATGCTTTTCCTATCTGCGCGATACCAAAAGGAATTTTTTGACGGGTAGACTTTTGGACATTGAGAAAATTGACAAAGATACCTTGCGCAGTTTCTGGTCTTAGGTAGAGCTTGCCTTCTTCACCTGCTATTGCGCCTAGCTGGGTAGAGAACATGAGATTGAATTGTCTGACCTCTGTCCATTCGCCAGACCCACTATCAGGACATTTTATCTCAAGTTCGTTTATCAGATTACCAAGTCCTTCCATGTTGCCATCTTTCATGTGTTGGTTCATGGTGTTTATGGCATGGTCTATCTTGGTCTGACGTTCTATAATACGACCATTGGTCTCACGAAATTGTTTTTCATCAAAGTCATCACCAAACTTCTTGGCCGCTTTTACGACATCCTTATGGATCTTAGCTTCTATCTTTTCTGCATAGCC
>CALLAE010000025.1 GCA_938002665.1 uncultured Saprospiraceae bacterium
TGAAAATTTAGCTTTTGATAAAACTAAGATTTTGTTGGTACTTAAAAATAAATATTACCCGATGCCAGATCGGGTTTCTGACAAATCAGAGATTTCGTCAGAACTTTCCTGTCAATACCCTTCGGCCCCTGATAAGATGAACTATTTAGAATACTTTTCGATGAACTTTTTCAATCGAAGTTTAGATAGGTTTTTAAGTTTTCTCTCAAGTTTTATTGCGTCAGATCGATTTCCTTTTGATATGCTTAGAGCAAGTATCCATGGCTTAAAGGGTTTTGTTGATTTGGAACCTCCCTTGTTATGTTCAATAAGCCTCCTAGATATAGAATTCGTTTGTCCAATATAATATTTATCAAACTTTTCAGAATACAGTATGTAGGTATAGTAATTCACTAAAAGACCCGTGAAAATTTAGCTTTTGATAAAACTAAGATTTTGTTGGTACTTAAAAATAAATATTACCCGATGCCAGATCGGGTTTCTGACAAATCAGAGATTTCGTCAGAACTTTCCTGTCAATACCGTTCGGCCCCTGATAAGATGAACTATTTAGAATACTTTTCGATGAACTTTTTCAATCGAAGTTTGGATAGGTTTTTAAGTTTTCTTTCAAGTTCTATTGCGTCAGATCGATTTCCTTTTGATATGCTTAGTGCAAGTATCCATGGCTGGAAATCTTAAAGTTATTATTGCAAATACTGCCACCCTTTGAGGCAAGCATCGCACGAATATAAGTTAACCCGCTTTAATATAGGATAGTTCCAAACTTGTAAGTAATCTCTAAAATCTTGCCTATAGCGTATTTGTAGTGTAAAACTAGGTCAGAAGAGGATTTTACTGCATTGAGTAAGGTCTTTAAGAAGGATCTTCATGCCTTTATTGTTACCCATAAGACAATAAGACTCAATAGATTGCTCAAAAATTGAATTTAAAGCCCTGCTCTAGCCTTAGAGTTTACACTGTTTTCCTATATTTAAACAAAAAAATACACTATGATGAGATTTTATACAATATTATGCGCACTCTTGTGCTTTAGCTTTAGTTCATTTGGACAGATAGCTGATGGTAGTATAGCCCCTGATTTTACTGTAACCGATATAGAAGGTAATGAACATAACCTTTATGATATTTTGGGTGAAGGTAAGACAGTGATCTTGGACCTTTTTGCTACTTGGTGTGGCCCATGTTGGGGCTATCACAATGATCACATACTTGCTGACATCTATGACGAATTCGGTCCTGATGGGACTGATGAAGTAATGGTGCTAGCCATAGAAAGTGATGGTGGCACTAATTTAGATTGCCTCTTTGGGCCTACTGACTGTAACAATAATACTTTTGGTGACTGGACAGAAGGTGTTCCATATCCTATAGTCAATGACAATACTGTGTTTAGGCAATATGAAGCTGGATATTATCCCACCATCTTTACCATCTTCCCTAATCGTCAAGTATATGAAATGGGTCAGCTTCAAGTAGGTGATGTTATCCAATACTTAAGTTCTGGACCTCAGTTATCTCCAGGTGTTAATCCAGAGTTCTTAGAAGTAGATGTTGCTGAGGGCTCATATTGTGAGTCTGTAAATACTCAGCCTCACTATCTTATGATCAATCAAGGAGAAGAAAATGTTACTTCTGCAGATATTTCTGTTACCATAAACGGTACTGTAGAATATGAAGAAGCATGGGTAGGTGATGCAGCACCATGGCAACTAATTGCTGACATTACTCTACCTTCTATAGAAATATCCCAAAATTCTATCCTAGAATTTAGAATGGATAACATTAACCAAGATGCAAGCAATTCTGTATCACACGTTTCTGAAATTATTACAAATGTAACCAACAAGATAAAGGTCGAAGTTACAACCGACTCTAATAGTACTAATGATGATACAAGGTTTACCATATTGAGTATGCTAGGGAAGACAATCGCTAGTGAAAAACTAACTGACCCTAATACTACTTATGAGTTTGAGTATACTTTAGAAGATCTTATTTGTCATGTTTTTATCATTAGTGATAATGCTGGAAATGGTGTAAATGGAGAAGTAAAAGTTTCTGATAGCCAAGGCAAAATTATCTTCAATCAAGCTGATTTTGGTTTCGGCGCTGAGACTACTTTTAACGCCAGCCAGAACTCAGGAACAATAGAAGTGTTACAAGACGTAGCTCTAAATATTGCTCCTAATCCAGTTACGGATTATATCAATCTGAACTTAGATTTAGGAAAAAGTAAAAATCTTTCTTTGACGATTACTAACACAGCTGGTCAACCTGTCAGGACTCAACAATTGAGAGGATTAGTTGTAGGTCATAATAATGTGAGCTTAGACGCAAGTTATATTTCTAGTGGACTTTACTTTGTCACTCTTCAAGATGAGACAGGAAGTCTGACTTCTAGATTTGTCAAAATGTAAAATAAAATTAAAAACATAATGACAGGCTGCCTCTTCCTATGAGTGCAGCCTTTTTTTTGTCTTCGCCAAAGGCTATTTACTACCTAGGAATGATTTCTAGTTCTACAAAATCAATTTAATGACCATGCCCAGGACCTTCTACTATAGGTTGCATCATTTCTTTTCCTATCAGTCTAGCAGTAAGTTTACCTATGCTCAGCCCTTGCACAATGATAGAAAAAACCACGACGATATAAGTAGTGGTAAGGAATAGGTCTCTATTCATCTCCTCTGGTAAGCTGAGAGCAAGTGCAATGGATATTCCACCTCGTAGGCCTCCCCAGGCCATGATTTTTGTCGTATGCGGCATAAACTCTAGCTTCTTAGCAAATATTGCCACAGGTACCAGCAAAGATAGATATCTAGCTAGTAAGACAGTAACGATGCTTATCAGACCAGCGGTGATATAATCCATCTGAAAGTTTACAACCAGTAGCTCCAGACCTATCAAGACAAAGAGTAAAGCATTCAGCAAAATATCCACCAGCTCCCAGAATCTATCTACAAACATCTCTGTAGTATTAGACATGGCGGAATCCCTTACTGTATCATTACCTACGATGAGTCCTGCCACGACGATGGCAAGTGGAGCAGAGAGATGTAAGTAATGTGCAAACACATAGCCTCCCATTACGCAAGCCAGTGTTATCATGACTTCTATCTCATAATCATCTATGGATTTCAAAAGTTTGAAAGTCAAGTAGCCGATAATACCACCGAATACAATGCCGCCGATGACTTCTTGCCCGAATAACATCATGACACTAGAGACATCGCTGCCGCCATGCGCACCCTGTCCTCCCGCTGCTATACTCATGATCGTGAGAAATACGACCACTCCGACACCATCATTAAAGAGGGATTCACCTACAATTTTAGTTTCTAAGATCTTAGGAACCCCAGCTTTTTTCATGATACCTAGTACCGCGATGGGATCAGTAGGAGATATCAGTGCTCCGAATAATAAGCAGTGTATAAAGGCCACACTGAGCCCTATAGCTGAGAAAATATAATAAGTGAAACCTGCTACGATAAAGGTAGAGGTCAGTACGCCTACGGTCGCAAAAACTAGTACTGGCCAGCGCTGCACTTTCAACTGATCAAAGTTAGTATGCATCGCACCAGCAAAAAGCAAGAAGCCCAGCATGATATCTAATAGCACCGCTTGGAAGTCGATTTGCGCAACCAGATTTTCCGCCATATGTAGTAGTGAGGCGTCTACTAGGCTGGAAAGAAATAAACCAATAGTAAAAACAATGGCTATGATCATCAGCCCTATAGTGTTAGGCAGCTTAAGAAATCTCACATTTATGTAGCCAAATAAGGCTGATAGCACAATGAGAATAGATGCAATGGTAAACAGGTGCATAGTTTGAAATTTCTACAAATTAGAAATTTTAAAATCAAATGAGCATTTACCGTAATATTTAGGAGCCTGACTTATCTGGCTATTATTAACTTTTGCCAGACAGTTTGGTATTGTTGCATGAGAGCAAGATAGTAGCTTCCTGGAGGAAAATGACTGATATTATATTCTGGGGATCTGATAGTAGCTACCTGATGGCCTTGCTGATTATAGAGTAACAACGTGGTATTATTATCAAAAACAGATGGTTCTATATAAATCTTATCTGAAGAAGGATTTGGCCGGATACTAAACGCTTGTGGAGTAAACTCTTTGTTTGACACAACAGGATTGAGCTTGAAGTCAGCTACTATGGGTAGGTGGTCAGAGGCTGTTTTTGAGTCATTTCTATTAAGGTTCCATTCTTGTCGTTCTTCTGAAGATAGGGCTTCGGTATCTAGGACAAATGAGTTGAGGACTTCTAGGCCGTAATCTGAGTAAAAGATATAATCAAGTCTCCCCGCAGAAAAAGAACTAAAATCAGATTGCCATGTATATAAGGAGTTGCGATTGGTGGTGAAAGCTATGATCTCTTGTAGGCCATCCTCATCCCAGTCTATTTCAAAGTCACTACCATAAGTGTTGTTATTAAATATATCTCCTTGCATGAAAGCATCGACTTGATCAGAGTTACCGACAAAATTTGTGTCTCCTGATATGATTATAGGGCTATTAGATTTGAGAGTAAAGTTTTCTACACCAGCTTTGCTATCTCTTATAAATTCTAGGATTCTATCTATTTCGCGTTCTCTTTCAGCATCTCTTGAGCAGCAGGGTAGATGGATGTTAGCTATCATGACTTCTACGCCATTTCTGTTGATCACGAATATACCATTACCTGCAACCTCTCTGCTATAGATAATAGGATACTTGCTAATTATAATGTTATCACTTCCTCTATCTTCAGCATACCATTGCGAGGAGTTATCTAAGGCATTAAAGACATTCAGTAATCTATTCAAGGTCTGACTGCTGGTATGGTCATAAATTTCTTGAAAAATTATAACATCAGGATCTATGGTCTGCAATATGCCAGTATAGGCTCCTCGAGCATCACTTTCGAAAATGTTATCTCTTAGTACATTGTAGGTGCAAAATCTGAAATCTGTATCAGCTGCTTTTTCTATGCTGTAACTAGGTACAGGAGTGGTAACGTCTCCTTTCAGGATGTAAGTAATTTTATTATTACCATTAGGTAATTGGTCTGAGTTGGAATCTATGTTTGTCAGAGCTATGTCTACCTCTCCACTGAGTTCTAAGGTGGAGCCAAAACCAAGGTCCCAATTTTTAGAGAGTTGTATCTCAAAAATTCTAGACGATACGGTAGGCGAACTGATGAGACCTATATTATTATGAAAGAGATCTATGTTTCCTAATCTACCATACCTTTCACCAAAATTGAATGAAAAATTAATATCAGCATTAGAAATTTCTAGAGTCAGATTGTTGTCTTGCTGTAACAATATTTCTCTGTCAAACTCGATTTTTAAATAAAGGTAGTTTTCGTCATCTGCGATTGCTAGACTGAGAATATCTAAGCTATTATTATCACCTGGTTCTTCATATAGGGCTATCTCAGAGTTATTCCAGTCAGATATATCCTCGTCTATAAAAATGCGCTGAGCACTGAGTAAATGGCCTATTAGAAAAAGACAAATAAAAAGTAGATGTGAACTAGAGCGCATACTGATATTAAACCATGCCAAAGATACATTTGTTTAATATCAGACGTGCTAAGTATATTAAATAATAGCTATAAGATTACTTCGCTTTAGTCTTATCTTATAACTGTTATCTGACCTAGATCAGAAATCATTTCCCTATTCAGCATATACTGTAGCTGATAAACATAGACTCCTTGATTGACTTCATTGTTTCCTTTTCTGCCATTCCACTTTGCTGAGGGATTAGAAGATAACACATTTGATACATCGAAAAGAAGTTGTCCCCATCTATCATAAATCCTGAAATGTAATATCTCTATTTCTTGATCTGAGAAAATACCAAATTCATTATTTCCTGTCTCACTAACAGAAAATGTAGTAGGGATATAAACTTTTATTATTTGTGGGGTTCCTTTGCAAGGCTCACAGACGCTTCCATCACAAACGAGAATCGTTTCAGTATCATCAAAGGTCAATGGATTACCATCGTCACAAGATGTGGTCATAGTTTCGCCATTGTCGCAGGTGATTCTTTCACCTAAGCAAGGCTCGCAGATGGTCCCATCAGGAAGAACGGATTGTGTATCATTAGTTGTACAATCTATTTGATCGTTGCATTCTTCTATTATGGGAACTGCCGTCATGCAATCACTAGGTGCTCCCTCACATTCACAGTTCGCATTTACTTGGTCATTAAAGGTGTCAGAATCTTGATCATCACAAGTGTCTCCTATATTCAGCAAAAGATTTGGGCAATCAAATATACTAGTGCCTACGCAATCGCAATTAGCATCTAGCTGATCATTTTCAGTATTTGGATCTGAGTCATTGCAAGGGTCTCCTATGTTTAGCATCAAAGTAGGACAGTCATATTCTCCGGCACAGCTACAGTCAGGTTGAATGATATCATTAGCAGTATCTGGATTGCCATCATCACAAGGGTCTCCAAAGTTGAGCATCTCTGTAGGACAGTCAAATGAAGTAAAGCCCTCGCAATCACAACTAGCATTGATTGCGTCACCCATAGTGGATGGGTCTCCATCATCGCACGGGTCTCCAATGTTTAACATCAAAACTGGACAATCATATTCTCCCGCACAACTGCAATCGGCCTGTATGAGGTCAATGTCAGTATCTGGATTATTATCATCACAAGCATCTCCTATATTAAGCATAAGTGTAGGGCAGTCATATTCTCCTGCACAGGTGCAGTCTGTCTGTATGACATCATTAGCGGTATCTGGATTGCCATCATCGCAGGGGTCTCCAAAGTTAGCTTGTTCATTAGGGCAGTCAAAGGAAGTAAAGCCCTCGCAGTCACAGTTAGCATTGATGGCATCACCCATAGTAGCAGGGTCTCCATCATCACAGGGGTCGCCTATGTTGAGTGATAGTGTAGGGCAATCATATTCTCCTGCACAGGTGCAGTCTGGCTGTATGATATCATTAGCGGTATCAGGATTGCCATCATCGCAGGGGTCTCCAAAGTTAGCTTGTTCAATAGGGCAGTCAAAGGAAGTAAAGCCCTCGCAGTCACAAGCAGCATTGATGACATCACTCATAGTAGCAGGGTCTCCGTCATCACAGGGGTCGCCTATATTGAGTGAAAGTGTAGGACAGTCATATTCTCCTGCACAGGTGCAGTCTGATAATACTATATCATTTGTACTGGCAGAATTATTATCATCGCAAGCATCCCCTATATTAAGCATGAGCACAGGACAATCAAAAGGGATAGAACAGATGCCCGGGTCCGTTATAGTTACCTGAATAGTGCAATTCGGGTCTGCCGCATCTGTAATAGTTACAGTCACATTACCCTGACCGGCAGATCCATTTTGTAATTGGAGAGTGGTAGTTGCACTGTAAGTTCCTGTACTTGGGGTTATAGTTCCAGTTAATACAGTAAGAATGTAACTAGGACCAAGATTAGAACCTTGGGGATTAAGCGTAAATTCTATGATGTCGTCTGTGGCATCATTGGGAGTACCTCCATTATTGCAGGTGGGAGTTCCTAGATTTGCCATATTGATACTACAGGAGCCAGAACAGGTGCCTGGGTCATTAATTGGCACCGTGATACTACAGTTGGAATCATTGTTATCAGTTATGGTAATGACTACATCACCTCCACCTGCTGAGCCATCTTGAAGCTGAAAGCTAGTAGGACTTCCGTAGCTTCCATTAGTGGGGGTCACAGTGCCGCCACTTACAGTTATACTATAACCAGAGCTAAGATTGGTTCCCTGAGGATTGAGAGAAAAGCTTATATAATCATCTGTGTCATCTGACGGAGTCGTGTTTTCATTACAAGTGATGGCGGATAGCATTGCATCATCTAGACTACAAGAACATGCTCCTGCTGAGATAGTGATTTCATCCGTTCCCGTACATCCATCTGCATCTGTCACCGTAACAGTATAGGTTCCTAGATTATCGACTGTAGAGTTATTTATGGTGGGGCTATTTAGCGTAGAGTTAAATCCATCAGGACCATCCCACATCCAAAAATCAGCTTCCCCATCTGTTTCATCTAGAACAATATCATCGCCAGGACAGACAGTAAGATTGTCAGCTTCTGCAGATGCACTAGGCATAGGGCCAGAAACGACTGGAAGATCAAAAGAACTTGTACATCCATTTATGTCTGTCACAGTAACAGTATATGTTCCTAAATCTGCCACTGTACTGTTACTTACAACAGGGTCTTGAATACTAGAGCTGAAACCATTAGGTCCTGACCAATCCCAGCTGACTGCATCACCACCTATTTCATCGAACATAATATCTTGACCAGGGCATATTTCATCATCTACAGCTGTAGGATCTGCTACAGGAGAAGGTCCTTGGCTGATCGTCACATCATGAGAATTAGTGCAGCCATCTGCATTCATGATATTTACAGTGTAAGTTCCTAGGTTATCTGAGTTGCTTGATGTTATGACTGGATTTTGATCTGTGCTGGTATATCCATCAGGCCCAGTCCAACTCCATGAGGTAGCATCACCTGCATCTTCCATTAGCTCTATATCTTGATTATCACATATTGTAAGGTCAGTTGCAGTAGCATTTACGTTCGGCGAACTAGTCGGGTCTATGGTAACATCACCTGATCCCATACATCCATTTCCATCGATTATAGTTACAGTATAGGTTCCTATGTCAGCCGAGGTGCTATTAGGGATAGATGGGTCCTGGTCTGTGCTAGAAAAACCATTGGGCCCAGACCAACTCCAGGATGTTGCATCTCCACCTCCCTCATTTAGCTCTATTGTTTGTCCTATACAGACATCTGTGTCCACTGCTGTGGCACTCACAGATGGTACTGGGTAGTTCATGATATCTACAGTTGCTTCATTAGTACAGCCATCACCATCTGTCACAGTAACACTATAAGTCCCGAAGTCAGCTGCTGTTGTATTTGTAATTACGGGGTTTTGATCTATGGATGTAAATCCATTAGGTCCATCCCAATCCCACATAACGTTATCCCCATCACTTTCAGTGAGTTCTATATCTTCACCTATACAGAGAGTAAGATTGTCAGCAGAAGCATCTATACCAGCTGAGCCTATTAAATCAATGGTTGCAGTGACACAGATATCAAATATTATCTCAGCAAAATTCCCAGATATCAAACTTTGAGAAGAAGTGCATCCACCTATACTTGAAACAGGAACAAGGTCAATACCAATTTGTCCATCAAACGGCATATCCCAATCTGTGCAAAAAAATGTAATGTCTGAATGATCTTCGGGGTTGTTTTCTGGTGCTTGATAGATGAGTGGAGGCATTGATGTTGGAACACTGGCAGGACTATCACTAACTGAATTATCAAGATAAATATTCAACCAAGTCTCTCCTAAATTACAGCCTGCAGGCATGTTAGTGATGTAATCATGGCTAGAGACATTTATAGTTACCTCTAGCATAGTAATTTTCATGCAGGGACCATAGTTATCTCCAGGAAGATCAAAAGTTGTAAAATATCCTTCGCTGTGATTGTTTGTATTTCCCATACCTGCCCATGCTTTTCTATCAAGATCTATATCTACATCAGAATCTCCAGTTGAAAGACAACCAAGATTTTCTGTGACTTGAGCCATTGACAAAACAGAAAGGAAAAATATAAGGAAACATGTGTTGAGAGCCTTCTTTGAAATCCTCATGATTGGTTGATTAAGATATGTTTTCAAGACTTCCGCCTTTATGTTATGTACTTACGATGCTTACAAAATTTTATTTGGCAGAGTCGCAAATTACCAAATCAAATTTATTCTCAAAGACCGACAATCCTTGAGTAACCCCTTACATCATGATTACATCATCTAGGTAATACCTTGCGTATATGGGTCAGAAACCTAAGTAGCTTCTTGCTTTTCATGTAGTCAGACATATTGCATAAGTTTTTATATGTTCTAAATTATGTGACTCTCTGTTCTTTTAAATCATGTATATATCACTATCATTGCATCGACGAAATTTTTAAACAACAATAAACTCATCTCACCATAGCTTCTCAAGCTATTTTGGTATTGGGTTTATGTAACGTATTTATAATGTTAAAACTCAATCCCAGTACTCTCTTAACATTGATGTTATTGATAGTATGTACAACTTTTGGCTATTCAGCTGAAAAGTTCACTGCAGATGCCCTTGACAAGACTGCCGAGGAAGTAACCAGTGCACAGATTACCTTATGTGTGGATTTGACTTGCCTTCCTTCTGCCACAGCACCTAGTGTTTTTGGTGGGTTTAATGGATGGTGCGCAAATTGTAACTTTTTGTCTGATCCAGATGGTGATGGCATATGGTGTACCACAGTGACAATGAACGCAGGTAGTCAAGAATTCAAATTCTTCGTACAAGAAGGAGAGGAAACTTTTTGTCCTGGAACTCCGGGAACAGTAACTAGTGGACCATTTACTAATAGGGTAATAGAAGTTGTCTGTGATGTAGATCAAACTTTGACTTTTGGCTACAATAGTGCTACTGCGGTATGTAATCCAAATCCACCAGGAGAAGAAGTTACTATGTGCGTAGATGTCAGTTGCCTACCCGATGAAGTTACTTCAGTTAGCATCTTCGGAGCATTTAATGGATGGAATACTGGTGCAAATCCGCTCTCAGATCCAGATGGTGATGGCATATGGTGTGGTACTATATATTTATGCCCAGGCATTCACGAATTCAAATTTTTCGTCAACGGTGTAGAAGAATCTTTCCCAGCTGGTGCAGATGGAGATTTCAGTAACGGCTGCACAATTACTTGTTGTGGAGGCGCATTTACAAATAGATTTGTCAATATAGCTGCTGGAACAAATCCTACATTCGTCTATGGTTATAACAGTTGTGATGGTAATTGTGTGCCTCCAGCTGGTGCTTACACAGAATTTTGCTTTAACTCAAATTGTTTTCCAGGAGATGTAAATGATGTGGCTCTTGCTGGCACCTTCAATGGATGGTGTGGAGGATGTAATCCTTTGACAGATCCTGATGGCGATGGTTTATATTGCGCTACGATATTTTTCCCACCAGGAATTCATGAATTTAAATTTGTTGTCAATGGAAACTTTGAGAATTTCCCTCCAGGAGCTGATGGCGATTATAGCAATGGTTGTACCATTACCTGTTGTGGAGGAGCTTTCACAAATCGATTTGTCGAAGTTATAGATGGTGTCGAACAGACAATAGTATTCGCATGGGAATCATGTGATAGTGAGTTGTTAGAAATATCTTGTCCACCTGAAACTGACTTAGGATTTTTTGATTGTACTACAATTGATGATATCCCAGCTTGTCCTACAACTCTAGATGAAGCTTTAGGAGCGCCTTGGAATATCGTGATAATAAATAGCGGATGCGGAGATTTAGCTGTTTTGTGTGAAGATAGTGATGCCGTAGATATCTGTGGAACTTCTAAAATAATTGAAAGAACCATTACGATTGTTGATGGTGGTATAACAGCGACTTGCGTTTATACTATGACTATTTTGGGCGATAATGCCCCAGTTATTGCTTGTCCTCTTGACAAGACAATTTCTCTAGGACCTGGAAGTTGTGGTGCCTTAAGTACCGAACCCCTTCCTACAATTTATGATCTCTGTGGAGCTACGATAACTAGAACAGAACCTTCGACTGATGTTTTCTCATCTATAGATTGTAATCTCGGAGAGAGTAACGCTGTTACTTATGCTTATGAAGCAGTGGATGATTGTGGAAATGTCACAGTATGTTCTTATCAAGTAACTCTAGCTAGCTACGATACAAATTTAACTGGTATATCTTGTAACGATCATGTCAATGTAACTGCCAATGCTAGCTGCGAAGTAGAATTTAATGCTGATATGTTGTTAGAAGGCGGTCCATACGGATGCTATGATTGTTTTGGAGTCTCAGCAGTCGAGATTCATACAGAAACAGCTCTTGCTGTCTTTGAAGTGACAATAACTGATCCTGCAACAGGAAACAGTTGCTGGGGAACAGTAACAGTAGAAGATAAAAATGATCCGACAGTAGAATGTGCAGACTGTACAGATCCAGATGTAACGGATCCAGCTTGTATATTCAATTGTACTGAAGAAAAGCTATTTACAACGTTTGTAGAAGAAGAGGGAAGATTTGGCTTTGACACTAGGTTGCTAGATGGTCTCATCCCAAGTGATGGAGAAGATTTTATAGGTGATTATGTCACTGATAATTGTGATGATGTACCTATGAGTGCTGGTTATAGTGATACATTCAGTCCTATAGGCAACTGTAGTGAAGGTACCTTA
>CALLAE010000026.1 GCA_938002665.1 uncultured Saprospiraceae bacterium
TAACTATACTGCACCGCCAGCTAGTTACAGTGGAGCATGTAATAACACAGGAACACTAAGTGGTTCTGTAACATCTAGTAACTATGATTGTGGAGGAGGATTTATGACTCTGACATATGGAGGAAATGATGCATGTGGAAATGCTATCAGTACTACTTGTGAAGTAACTGTAACAGGTGCAGGTCCAGCTACAATAGCTTGTCCTACATTACCTGCTGTAAGTTGTGATCAAATAACTAATTACCTAGTGCCTGCGGCTAACTACGATGGTGGCTGTAATAATACTGGTACAGTTAATGGTTCAGTTACTGCTTCTAATATAGATTGTAATGGCGGAAGCTTGACTATAACATATAATGGAACAGACCAGTGTGGAAACGCTATCAGTACTACTTGTACAGCAACAGTTTCAGGAACTGGTCCAGCGGCTATAGCTTGTCCTACGTTGCCATCTGTTGCATGTGATCAGGTTGCTAACTACACAGTACCTGCTGCTACATTTAATGGAGCATGTAATAACACAGGAACAGTTGATGGTTCAGTAACAGCAACTAACGCTGATTGTAATGGCGGAAGTCTTACAATTACTTATAGTGGAACTGACCAATGTGGAAATGCGATCAGTACGACTTGTTCAGTAACAGTTAGTGGAGGAGCTCCGGCAACAATTACGTGTCCTAGCTTACCGAGTATAACATGTAATGACGCTGCTACTTTTGCAGTGCCAGCTGCATCTTATTCAGGTGCATGTAATAATAATGGATCACTAGGAGGTAGTATCACTGCAAGTAACTATGATTGTGGAGGAGGGTCTATGACTCTTACATACTCAGGTGCAGACCAGTGTGGTAACACAATAGAAACTACTTGTCAAGTAACAGTTACAGGTGCAGGTCCAGCAAGTATATCTTGCCCGACTTTAACATCAGTAGCTTGTGATCAGATAGCTAGTTTCGTGGCGCCTGCAGCTACTTATAATGGAGGATGTAACAACTCTGGAACTGTAAATGGTTCAGTAACAGCAACGAATGTAGATTGTAACGGCGGAAGCTTGACAATAACATATGATGGAATAGACCAATGTGGAAATGCTATCAGTACAACTTGTACTGCAACAGTTTCAGGTTCAGGACCAGCTACTGTAGCTTGTCCTACTATGCCAAACGTGAGTTGTGATAATGCTGCTTCTTTTGTAGCACCAGCTGCTACTTACTCAGGAGCTTGCGATAATACTGGATCTATTACAGGTGCAGTAACAGATAGTAACTATGGATGTAATGGAGGAACACTGACAGTAACTTATAATGGAAGCGATCAGTGTGGAAATGTTATAGGAACTTCTTGTGCAGTGACTGTAGCAGGATCAGGTCCAGTAAGCTTAGCTTGCCCGACTATCCTTGTACCAGTAACATGTGCTGAGGCACCTACATGGATTCCACCTACATTATCTTATAGTGGAGCATGTAATAATGCAGGAACTCTATCAGGCTTAATTACTGCTAGCAACTTGTCTTGTACAGGTGGATCTATAAATGTTCAGTACTCAGGTTCTGATCAATGTGGAAACGCAATCAGTCAAGAATGTACCTTTGCAGTAGAGCCATGCGGACAGCCAGCAGATGTAGTTAGAAATGAGCAGATATGTTCTGGTACTAGCTTCTTGTGGGATGTAAATGGTCAAGTATATAGTTCTGATGGGACATACACAGAGTCAAGAGTAGATGCTAACGGCTGTACTTATAATGAAGTACTTATTCTAGCATTCTATCCTGTAACTCCAGGTACGACAGAAACGGCTGAGATTTGTCAAGGCGAATCTTATCCATGGAATGGTCAATCATACAGTGCAGCAGGAACTTATACTTCTAATGCAACAGATGCAAATGGATGTACTTTTGTGAACACATTGAACCTGACAGTACTGCCAGCTACTCCACCTACAACTGAGAATCAATCAATCTGTAATGGAGAATCATACTTATGGCCTGTTACTGGTGAGACTTATACAACAGCTGGTACTTATACTCAGCCTGGTGTAGGATGTAATGGAGAACAGTTGTTAGTATTAAGCTTGTATCCTCAGACTCAGGATGAAGTAACTGCTGCTGACATATGTCAAGGAGAGGATTACTTCTGGCCTGCAACAGGACAGACTTATTCTACTGCTGGTTCTTTCACTAACAATGCAACTGATGCAAATGGATGTACTTATACTCAGATTCTAAATCTGGCTGTACAACCTGGTGGACCAGATGTTATAGAAACAGTAACTATCTGTGCTAATGAAAGTTACCTATGGGATGTAAATGGTCAGACTTACAGTGCTACTGGCAGTTATGTAGTTGATGGTACTGGATGTTCTGGTGATAACGTATTGAACCTAACAGTGAGATCACAAACGTTAGATAATGTAACGAATGCAACTATCTGTCAAGGTGAGGTATATCAATGGACTTTCAATGGAGCTAGCTACTCAGTTGCAGGAACATACACTGAGGTAGGAGCTGATGCTAATGGATGTGACTATAATGAAGTTCTAGTACTTGCTGTATCTGCGCAAGGGCCAGATGTAATAACAGATGCTTCTATATGTGCAGATGGACAATTTGTATGGGATGTAAATGGTCAGACATATACATCTGCAGGCACTTATAGAGAAGAGGGTATAGGATGTGCGAGTGATCAAATTCTGAATTTATCACAGTATCCTATAACTCCAAATGATGTGACTAATGCAGAGATATGCCAAGGACAAGTGTATAACTGGACTGTAAATAACCAGAACTATACTGCCCAAGGTACATATGAGACTGCATTGTCTGATGCAAATGGATGTACTTACTTCAGTATACTGAACTTAGTTGTAATTACTACAAGTCCTGAAGTTGTAACTAATGAAGTGATTTGTACAGGAGATGATTATTTCTGGCCTGTATCTGGACAGAGTTACGATTCTCCAGGAACATATAGAGTAGCCGGAATTGATTGTGATGGAGATCAGGTATTAAACTTAAGTTTCTATCCTGCTACTCCTGATATTGTAACTACTATAGCAATTTGTGATGGAGAAATTTATAACTGGCCGGTAGATGGTAATGATTACTCTACTGATGGAACATTTACTTCTACTAGCATCGATGCTAATGGTTGTTCTTACATGAACATCTTAATGTTATCAGTTGCACCTGCAGGAGAAGATGTTGTAACAAATCAGATGGTTTGTGCAGGTAGTGATTATACATGGCCGGTGACTGGCGAGACATATACAATGCCTGGTACTTATACTTCTATGGGAGGTGGATGTACTGGAGATTATATATTGAACTTAAGTTTCCACCCAGCGACACCAGATGTTATGATGGAAATAAGTATTTGTCAGGGAGATGTTTACTTCTGGCCTGTATCTGGTGAGATGTATACTGATGCTGGCGTATATGAGTTTGTACAACTAGATGCTAGCGGATGTGAGTATAGCGCAATGTTGACCGTAACACTTACTGATGGTCTTGTATGTGAGACAACTAGTAGTCCTACAAGTTGTGGTGCTATGGGTACAGCGACAGTTACCACGAACGGTGGAGCAGGAGGATACACTTACTTATGGAGTAATGGCTCAATGGAGTCAGTTGCTACTGGATTGAATTCAGGTACTTACACAGTAACAATTACAGATACTAATGGATGTTTCACAGTATGTGAAGCAACAGTAGAAGGAGTAGATACTCCGACTTGTACAACTGTTTCCACGCCTACAAGTTGTGGTTCGATGGGTAGTGCGACTGTAACTGCTATAGGTGGTTCTGGAGGATATACATATGAGTGGAGTAATGGTGCGACTACGTCGCTTGCATCTGGTCTGCCAGCTGGTACATACTCTGTAACAGTTACGGATAGTGAAGGATGTGCAACAGTATGTGATGCTGTTGTAGACGCTGGAAATACACCAATGTGCTCAATGGTAAGTACAGGAACTAGATGTGGTGAGTCTAATGGATCAGCAGCAGTAACTACTGTCGGAGGTTCAGGAGGATATACCTACGAATGGAATAATGGAGCGACAACTTCAGAAGCAACTGGATTAAGCGCTGGCTTGTACAGTGTGGTTGTTACAGATTCTAATGGTTGTTCTACCTCATGTTCTATCGAAGTAGCAGCAAGCTCAGGACCTGTATGTGAAGCTATAAGTACGCCATCTGGTTGTTCTGATGCTTCTGGTACAGCAAGAGTAGAAACTACTGGTGGAAATGCCCCTTACACCTATGAGTGGAGTAATGGAATGAATAATGAGGCAGTTTCTGGTTTAGCTTCAGGATCTTACTTAGTGACAGTGACTGATGCATTTGGTTGTTCTTCTATCTGTGCAGTAAGCGTAGGATCTACTGGAAATGCTCCAGTATGTTCTGTAGCAGTATCTGATGCTAGTTGTGGCGAATCTAATGGAAGTGCACAGGCGTCTGTAACTTCTGGAGGAACTGGACCATTCACATATGTATGGAGTAATGGTGCTACGTCAGAAACAGTAACAGATCTTATTGCAGGAACTTATTCAGTTACTGTAACTGATGCTGTAGGTTGTGCTTCAGTATGTGCTGCTAACATAAGCTCTATTGGAGGACCATCTTGTGAAATTCTATTTACAGATGCAATTTGTGGTTCTGCTAATGGATCAGCAACTGCTCAAGCTACTGGTGGATCTGGTATCTACAGTTACGCTTGGAGTACAGGTGCTTCTACACCTGAGGTCAATAATCTTGCTCCAGGAATGTACTCAGTGACAGTAACTGATGATAAGGGATGTCAGATTGTATGTACGACAATGATCATGTCTAGTGGTAATAGTTGTGCTGAAATCGGAAACAGAGTATGGTTTGATCAGAATGGTGATGGAAGACAGAATCAAAGTGAAACAGGTCTAGCAGGAGTAGTGGTTAATCTATACGATGCAGATACTGGAGCTTTTGTAGCTACTCAGACAACAGATGCAAATGGTGAATACAACTTTACAGGATTGCCAGCAGGTGATTACTATATTGAGTATACACCTCCTGCATTGCATATTCCAACACAAGCTGTTGACGAAGGTGGAATAGATAGTGACTTAACTGGAGCTAATGGTCCTAACACTACTAATACTATTACAGTAGTACCAGGTGAGAGAAACATCGATGTAGATGCTGGATTCTATCCAGGAGGTGTAATTGGTAACACTGTATGGTGCGATAATGTAGACTCTGATAGTAGTCAAGATCATGTCTTGGATGCTGAAGATATCAGACTAGAAGGTGTAGTTGTTACACTTTACAACATGATAGATATCAATGAGTGGGAAGTTGTTGCTACAACAGTAACTGATGATGAAGGACAGTATTTATTCGAAGGATTACCAAGAGGTGAATACAAGGTAAGATTTGAGATTGACCAAGATCCTCAGCCTGAGAATAGAAAGAGATTTGTTAGTGTGAACTCTGGAGGTGATGACACAGAGGATAGTGATGTAGTCGCTAACTTATCTTCAGGAATAGATGTACTAGTAGGAGAGACTGGAGTTATCGTACTTGCAGCAAGTCAGCAAAATCTTGACACTGATGCAGGAACAACAACTAAGCAGACTCTATATATCGAGTTACTTGATTTCAGTGGTGTATGGAATGTACAGAGAGCTCACACTGAGCTAGAATGGACTACTTCTAGAGAAGTTAATTCTGATATCATTGAGATAGAAAGAACTAACGGATTGGCTCAAGTATGGGAGACTATAGGAACGAAAAGAGCAGCTGGAAACACTGTCAAGCCTACGAACTATGACTTCTTAGATGAGACGATATCTGAAGCTGGCACGTACTATTACAGATTGAAGTTGATTGATTTAGATGGCTCGTACAAGTACAGCTCTACTATAGCAATCAATGTAGAATACAGAGAAGGTGATCAGAAAGTTGAGTTGGGAGTATATCCTAACCCAGTGATAGAGACGCTTAATATCGATCTTACTGTAGAAAGACCTTCAGAGGTTACAGGAGGAGTATACGATGTTATCGGTCAGCTGATACAGAAATTAGATTACAGAGCTATAAGAGGTGGTAATACAGTAATGCAGATAAATGTGTCTGATATTCCTGTAGGAACTTACCTGATTAAAGTTCAAGTAGATGATAAAGTGTTCTTTGAGAAAATCTCTATTGTTGAATAATAGATTTTAAATACGATTTTCTCAGAGTGGTATCTGAAAAAGGGAGTTTTCTTCGGAAGACTCCCTTTTCTTTTTTAGTAAGATGCTAGCACTGTAGGTCAGGAGACCTAGATATCGGTTACGACTTGACTATGATGAAATGAGAGGATTGAGAATGTATGGGTAGAATCTAAAAGGACTAGTTAGCCGATGCGGCCCCAGTCTTTAAAACCCTTATTGAGATGATGGAGATAGTTTTTTAGAATCTGATTAGGCTCTTTTTCAAGCAGAGGATCTTTTTTAAGAATAAGAGCAGCGATGGTACGACCAGTACTCAGATAAGTCTGATCAGCCTCAAGGTCAAATAGCCTGAACTCCTGAACACCACTTTGTTGAGTTCCTTCTATATCTCCGGGACCCCTCAATTTCAGATCTTCCTCTGCTATCCTAAAGCCATCATTAGTTTCTACCATAACCTTGATTCTGGCCTTTGCATTAGTGCTGAGCTTATAACTGGAAATCAGAAGACAGAACGATTGCTCGGCGCCTCTGCCCACACGGCCTCTTAGCTGATGCAATTGAGAAAGACCGAACCTCTCAGTATTTTCTATAACCATAACAGAAGCATTAGGGACATTGACACCTACTTCTATGACTGTAGTTGCTACCATGATATGTGTCTTACCATCTGCAAATCTCTTCATCTCTATTTCCTTGTCGGCTGGCTTCATTCTACCATGCACAACACTAATTTTATACTGAGGAGGTGGAAAGAATTCGAGTAATCTTTCGTAGCCCTGCTGTAAATTAGCTAGATCTAGCTTGGCAGATTCTTCTATAAGAGGATAGACTACATATGCTTGCCTGCCTAGCGCTATTTGCTCATGTAAGAACTCAATGATCTGAGCTCTATTTCTTTCAGTCTTATGTATCGTTTTTATCTCTTTCCTTCCAGGTGGCAGTTCATCTATAGTAGAGACCTCTAGGTCTCCATATACTGTCATGGCTAGGGTCCTAGGGATAGGAGTGGCCGTCATCACCAGAATGTGGGGTGGTTTTTCTTTGCCTTTCATCCATAGTTTTGACCGTTGCATGACACCGAAGCGATGCTGCTCATCTATAATAGAGAGACCGAGTCTATGAAATATAACAGGGTCTTCTAGGACAGCATGGGTGCCTATCAGAATATCCAGATCTCCAGAGGCAAGAAACTTTAGGATTTCTGCTCTGGTCTTTCCTTTAACGCTACCAGATAAGAAAGCCACCTTTACTTGGAGGCCCTCTAGTTCCTTGGTAATGGACTTATAGTGCTGCTGAGCGAGGATTTCAGTAGGAGCCATAAGCACAGACTGATAACCATTATCTAAGGCTATCAGCATAGATAATAAGGCCACCATGGTTTTACCACTACCCACATCTCCCTGTAGTAGTCTATTCATCTGGGCACCTGAGCCTAGATCGGCACGTATCTCTTTGATCACCCTTTTTTGAGCTCCAGTCAGCTCGAAGGGAATTTTCTCCTTGTAGTATTTATTGAAGTAGCCTCCTACTTTGCTGAACATTTCTCCTTTGAACTTGTATTTCCTAACTTCTTTATTATGTAAGATTCTGAGTTGAAAGAAGAAGACTTCTTCAAATTTTAAACGTTTAGTAGCTGCGTCTAAGGCTGCTTGATTCGGAGGGAAATGTATCCACTTAATAGCATTTAGCTTTGAGGTCAACTTCAACTTATGAAGTAGGTAGTCTGGAAGATTCTCAGAGACATGTTTATCTGAGAGTTTGGCTAAGATGCCTTTTATAATCTTTCTTCTCGATTTTCCATCAAAACCTACTTTCTTGAGTTTTTCCGTGCTTGGGTAAACAGGTTCTAAGGTAAGTGCTGTAGACATAGAAGCATTATAGAGCTCTATTTCCGGGTGGGAAATGGATAGACCTCCATTGAATTTGCTGGGTTTGCCAAATGCCACGTATTCTTTATTTAAGACCAGCTTGTCTGCGATCCACTGTGAACCTTGAAACCAAACCAGCTCTAGAAAACCAGAGCTGTCTTTCAGAGTAGCTGTAAACCGTTTTTGTTTGCGACCTTTTATGACTTCTTTACTGATGAGGACTCCCTTTACTTGTACACTTTTATCATTAGGATTTATGTCACGTATAGGGGTATAGATGGTCTTATCTATATAACGAAAGGGATAGATAAAGAGCAGATCTCCCAGACTTTCAACGTTTATTTCATCTGCTATAAGTTTAGCCTTCTTAGGCCCAACTCCTTTTATGTATACTATAGATTGATCTAGAAGATCGCTCATATTTGATAAATCAATTATTTATTTCGTTAAAATAGGAACTATTCATATATACCGTAGTTTTATACAACATAATTCACAGTCAAATACGAAGATGGAATCAAAGCGGCAAATGCAAACGGCAGAAGTATTAAAAAGACACTTCGGAGTGGTGCTTCAGAATGAAGGCTCCTATATCTATGGAGATGCCTTTGTAACTGTAACTCAAGTAAAAGTGACTCCTGATATCAGTGAGGCTAAGATATACCTCAGTGTATATAATGTTAATGATAAGGAAGCTGTGATCACAAGAATCAGGCAAAATACCTCTCTGCTAAAGCGAAATTTAGTACATAGGATTAGAAAGCATGTCAGGCGTATCCCAAGTCTGTCTTTCTACAATGACGATACCCTAGATGAGATGTATAATCTAAATAGGGTATTCGATAATCTCAATAAAAATTATAGTAAGAGCGAGGAAGAGTAGAGATTCTTTGCTATTAGAATCTTTCCTAATTATATATATTCAGAAATATAAATATGTAAGTCTATTTTATAACTTTGACCTTTAATGAACTTCTTTTAAACCAATAGGTATATGTTCATCGACGTTTTATTGGGATTGCAGTGGGGTGATGAGGGTAAAGGCAAAATAGTAGACTACCTAGCTGATAAGTATGATATAATATGTAGGTTCCAAGGGGGCCCTAATGCAGGTCATACTATAGTTATAAATGGCAAAAAACATGTTCTTCACACTATTCCTTCAGGAGTATTTAGGCCTGGAGTTATAAATGTTATTGGAAATGGGGTAGTGATAGACCCTATTGTCATGGCTAGAGAACTCTCTACATTAAAAGCTAATGGAATAGATACCAGCAGCATAAAAGTAGCCAGAAAGGCACATCTTATACTTCCTTCTCATAGATTCTTAGATGCAGGCTCAGAAGCCTCCAAGGGTAAAGCCAAAATAGGTTCCACTCTCAGAGGAATAGGACCCACTTACATGGATAAGACAGGTAGAAATGGATTAAGGATAGGAGATCTTGAAAGGCCTAACTTCAATGCTAAATACACTGCTCTCAAAGAAAAACATCTCAGCCTGGCTAAAATATATCCGGATGTCGATTTTGACATAGAAACCGAAGAAGCTAAGTTCTTTGAGTGCTTGGCTGCTGTAAAAGAGCTAGAATTTATTGACAATTCCTACTATGTCAATCAGGCTCTAAATGAAGGTAAACGGATCCTAGCTGAAGGTGCACAAGGCTCTATGTTAGATATCGATTATGGTACTTATCCTTATGTAACCTCATCCAGCACGATTACGGCAGGTGTTTGTGTGGGACTTGGGGTGGCTCCACAGAAAATAGGGAAGGTATATGGAATATCTAAGTCATATTGTACAAGAGTCGGTAGCGGGCCATTCCCTACAGAATTAGATAATGACTTAGGCGAGGAGCTGAGGCAGATAGGTGCAGAGTTTGGTGCGACAACAGGGAGACCTAGAAGGACTGGGTGGATTGACTTACCTCAGCTGAAATACACGATTATGCTCAATGGTGTCAATCATCTATGTATTACAAAAATGGACTGCCTGAATACCTTCAAGAACATAGAGCTGGCAACTACTTATAAGATAAATGGTAAAGAGACACAAAACCTTCCTTACGATCTAGGAGAAGATATAGAGCCTCAGTATACCTCTATGAAGGGTTGGAATCAGGATATCAATTCCATAAGAGACTTCGATGAGATGCCTAAAGAAGTGAAGGATTATATTGCTTTTTTAGAAGAATATCTCGGAGTGCCAGTCGATATGTTGAGTACAGGGCCTGGAAGAGAAGAATTGATTATCAAAGGAACTGTAGCCTAGTTATAGCTCAGCACTTATCATAAACTGGAAGTCAAGGGTCGTATCATCAACTTCGATGTTTTTATAGCCTGCTGCTACTAATTCATCTTCGAGAATATGTACATAGACTCGATCACTTATTTCAGGTGCTTCAGTGTAGGATGGGATTCTCTTAGATTTAAAATCTACTATGAAAACTTGACCTCTATCTTTGAGATGACTCCTTAGATTTTGTAGGTATGCTGTTCTGTCTTCAATAAATGTGATAGTGTTGACGATGAGAATAATATCTACTTCCTTTGACTGAAGACGTGATTCTGAAGGTGTAGCCAGCCTCACATCAAATTTACTTTGTTGATCATCATTCATTGTGTTTTTAAAGCCGGTCAACAGTTCTGTAACATCTTTATCGATATCAATTGCAATTACTTTTTGGCACTTGGGTAAGAGTTTAAAGGAGAAATAACCGATTCCTGCTCCTAGATCGGCAATAACTTTACCCTGAATATCACCCAAGGCTGCAATCACCTTTTCTGGTTTTTGCCAAGCCATTCTTGGGTCTGAAGTTTTATCAGAGGTGTTTTCAGTATTAGATTTAGAAACTTTGAGGTCTTCTGAAGCATTTGTAGGTCTAGGTGCTCCTTGATCACAGGATTGCAATATGAATAGAAAGCATACTATAAGAACAGGAATGAAAGGTTTCCACATTTAGTAAAAATACTAGAATGTAGCCTATGCTTCAGAAAAAATTGTAGTTATTATCTTTTCTAGGTAGGGCCTTACTGTTTTATGTTTTTCAGTAAAGCCATTTACAATGATCGAGAAGCTCACCCATTTTCCGGACTTTGTCTTGATATAGCCTGAGTAACTCTGCACCCCTTCCATGCTTCCACTTTTAAGCCATACTTTTCCTTTCGCCTTTGATTTGGCAAAAAGTCCTCTCACAGTGCCCGTATATCCACCTTTAGGAAGATATTTGAGGCATTCTTCTCTACCCAGATCATCAGCAATTCCAGCTAAGAATCGAGCAATAGAATAGCTATGAATTAAGTTCCTGGCCGATAGCCCACTACCATCATGAAACTTTAATTTCTTAGTATTGATCTTATATTTTCTGAGTAATCTGATAATGGTGGCGAGTCCATTCTGTCCAGTTCCTTGGCCTACTTTTTTCAATCCCAGCATTTTGAGCATAGACTCTGTGTAGAGGTTGTTACTTTCTACATTTGCTTTTTTAGCAATCTCACCAAGAGGAGGGCTAAATATGGTGTCTATTGGTGTGAGCTTATCTTTTTTGGTAGTTCTTAATCTGGTTTTGTATCCACGAGACTGGATGTTAGCCTTATCCAGTTCTTTCTTAATATGATAGCCTAGAAAGTAGGGTGGGTCAGGAAGAGATCCTTTTATAGAGAAAGGACCGTTGCCTTGCGGAATGGTTCCTACTATACGTTTGTCATAATTGTATGGACCTCCAAAAATATAGGCTTGATCACCAGTGTGAGAGCTGTCTACAACTATTTCATTGGAGAGATTGAGCCGAGGGACTTTGGGGCTGACGCTATGGATGGTAGGTCTATTGCCTATGATGTTCCTATTATTGAAATAGACATAGTACTGATTCTCATGTATATTGACTCCCCAGGCACCTGATGCATAATAGTTGCCTAGATCATTCCATTGCCAACTAGGAGCAACGGGATAACTGTCAAAAATAGATTCGTCTATGACGATCTCTCCATGTATGCATTTTATCCCAGAGCGAATGACGACTTCTTTTATATGTCTTTTGAGCTCAACAAAATCTCTTGATCCCTTCACTTTGTCTGATCCTAAGGTAGGGTCTCCGCCTCCTTTGATTATCAGGTCACCTTCTAGAGTGCCTTCATCTAGTAATTTCCCAGTATAGGCTATTATGGTTTGGAATTTGAAATCCTTACCTAAAGTTATTATGGAGGAGTAGGTTGTGAAAAGCTTTAACGAGGAAGCTGGGCTAAGCACTTTTTTTGATCGATGAGAGGCCAGTTCCTTTTTTGTCTCTAGATCTATGACTGATAAAGAAATGTTGCTAGTCTCAAATATATTTTTGTTCAGAATCTTGTCTAGTTTTGGCTGCAAAAGACCAGCGCTTTGAGACCAGCTTATATAAGAAAATAAGACTAATAGTAATGTGTTAAAGAATCTCATCAATATCGTAACCTATGTGAAATAATGCATCTCCTTGATTGACTACGGAGGCATTATTATGGCCTATAAGATAACCATCTTTTTTGGTAATAACACTAATAGACTTTTGGCCATTAGGGTCGTTAATGGATCCTAGTTTTTCGCCTTTATAGATCTTAGCTCCGGATTTCTGAGACCAAAGAAAAATTCCTGAAAAAGAAGCTCTAAGCCAAGTAGTCTTTTTGAATAATAAAATCTTATGATTGGCTTCCATAAGATTTTGCTCTTCTATGTATCCCAGATAGGTGAGGCATCTCAAAATACCATTATAGCCTTGACTAATCACACTATTATTGAGTCTTACGGACTCTCCTCCCTCATAGATAAGCATAGGAATATTCATTTCCTTAGCCGTTTTTCTTAATGATTTACTGATAACTCCACTTTCTATTATAAAGGGCGGACTAAAGACTTTAGCTAAGTCAAAGGCTCGCGTATCATTACGTGTATACCTTATCTGCGGATAGTTATATCTGGAATCACCTCCTGTATGGAAATCGAAAATGTAATCTACAAGCGGTAAGATATGTTTGGTTAAAGATCGGGCAATTCTCGAGGCTAAGGACCCTATAGAAGTACCAGGAAAACTCCTATTAACGTCTTTTCCATCTGGTACATATCTATTGAAAGTGATAAAGCCATAGATGTTTAGCAGTGGAATCACAATGAGATTTCCAGCCTGGATATTATTGAACCTATGATGCATCAGTAAGCGCCTTACAATTTCTATCCCGTTGATCTCGTCACCATGGACGCCAGCAAGAATGAGGGTGGTAGGGCCGGGAGTGACAGCTCTAAATATGTGAGCCAGTATATTGATCTTTGTATCTGAGGGTAGATTTCCTACACTTAGCTTTACTACTCCAGATTGGCCAGGCAGAAATTCCTTTTTATCTATAATAAACTTCTGTTCACTCATATTCCTTTGCTTCTATTAGCAAGCAACTATAGGGCTAGGCGTATTCACCTGCCTTGACGTTTCGCTCGACGAAATTAATAATTCGTCCTGCAATGTCAACTTTTGTAGTCGTTTCTATGCCTTCTAGTCCAGGAGAGGCATTGACTTCTAAGATAAGAGGTCCTCTTTTAGAACGTAGCATATCCACACCAGCTATTTCTAAGCCTAAATGTTTGACAGCTTTAAGTGCGACTTCTTTTTCTTTCTCACTTATAGGCTCCACTGAAGAGCTTCCGCCCCTATGAAGGTTGCTTCTGAACTCACCTTCTTTTGCCTGACGCTTCATAGTGCCTACTATTTCTTGGTCTACTACAAATATTCTAATATCTGCTCCATTAGATTCTGCAATAAACTCTTGCATCATAGATTTTTGCTTTGTCTTATTGAAAGCTTCTAATATTGATTCTGCTTGTCCCTTGCTTTCAGCTAGGACCACGCCGATTCCATGCGTTCCATTTATGAGCTTGATAACTATATTATCATCAAAGGTGTCAAGCAGATCTCTATACATGATCGTATTATTGGACACGATAGTACGTGGTATTTGTAGACCTTCTGCAGCTAGGATCTGAGAACAGGTTAATTTATCTCTAGCCTTAAGCAAGGCCTGGGAGCTGAGAGTTGTGAAGATGCCTTTCTGCTCAAATTGCCTGATAACAGCTGACCCAAAGCTAGTATGTGAAGCGCCTATCCGTGGTATAATAGCATCTATATCTTCTATTATCTGTCCATGATAGGAGATTGTAAGATTGCCATCTTCCATGATTAAGTCACAGTTTACATAATCAATAATCCTGACATAATGATGTCTTATTCTGGCTGCTCTTGCTAGGCTCTGGGTACTGTATAGGGCGGGGTTTCTGGAGAGAATTGCGATGTTCATGACAATACTTTCTATTGTTTATATAATCATAATCTACTCTATGTAGACGTTGAATTTTTATAATGAGTTCTTTTTAGGAACAAGATTATTCAAATAATTTTCAGATTACAGAGATATTACATCGACATAGAAGAAATATGACACAAGATGTAGATCTCATCAAGAATGACAAGCGAACCATAAGAGGGTGGGCAATATTTGATTGGGCTAATTCAGCTTATGCTCTTGTGGTATCCACGGCTGTCTTTCCACCATATTTCTCCTCTATGGCTCCTGATCAGATGTCTGTACTCGGAAGCCAGATAGATAGTAATGCACTCTACTCCTTTAGTATCTCAGTATCCTTTTTACTTATAGCAATAATGACGCCTATCTTATCTGGGATATCTGATGATAGTGGAAGAAGAAAGTCCTTCCTCAGGTTTTTTACTTTACTAGGTTCTGGAGCATGTATGTCACTCTATTTTTTTGACAGTCCTGACACTGCTTTTTTAGGCTTGATTGCATTCATAATAGGAACGATAGGTTTTGGGGCTGGCATCGTTTTTTACAATTCTTACCTTCCTGAGATTGTAACGGAAGATCAATTTGATAAAGTTAGTGCTAAGGGATATGCCTATGGCTATGTCGGCTCTGTGATATTGTTAGTCATCATACTGGCCATTATTCAATTTAAAGATTCTATAGGAATTACTTCTGAAACTTTACCAGTAAGGATAGGCTTCCTCTTAGTAGGCATCTGGTGGTATGGCTTTGCAAGTATTACTTTTCGAGTATTGCCGAAAGACAATAAGAAGCCTATCCAAAAGTCTTTTTTGGTGAAAGGGTTTAATGAAGTAAGAGAGGTATTTAATAGCATCAAAAAGGACAGTAACATCATTAAGTTTCTTGTTTCTTATTTCTTCTTTATTGCAGGTGTCAATGTTGTCATCTACCTAGCTTCGGTATTTGCGAAAGAAGAGTTAGGTTTTGAGCAAGCTAATCTTATAGTTCTAATTTTATTACTTCAGTTTTTAGCTTTGTTTGGGGCATACTTTTTTGCCTACTTATCTGATAAAATCGGTAATAAGACTTCTCTTTTGATTCAACTTATAATCTGGGTTTCCATCAGTGTTGCCAGTTACTTTGTGTACACTGCTTCTGCTTTTTATGTTATGGCCCTGTTTGTAGGTCTAGTATTTGGAGGTATACAATCTTTGTCTAGATCTACTTATTCTAAGATGTTGGCGGACGACATAAGTTCGTTGGCTTCTTATTTCAGTTTTTATGATGTGGTGACTAAGGTGGCTATAGTTGCAGGTACCTTAGCATTTGGATTGGTGAATCAGCTCACAGGTAATATGCGTTACTCTATGATATCGACAGGACTCTTTTTTGTGGTAGGCTTACTTGTACTCTTAACTGTGAGAGTTAGTAAAGGTAGTGGCATGTCTTAGTGATTACTTTTGTAATTCGTAACAACCCAAATCTACAGCTGTAGGATCCCTAGGAAGACCATCTAGGTCCAAAGGAACTGAAGGTAAGAATATCCCTTTATCTAGGGCAATAGACATGGTATCTAGATGATGATCATATTCTAGCAAATCTAAGAATAGGGTATCATCTCTAGTGATGTTGTCACAACTACTGCAGTTATCAAAGAAATTAGGGAAGGCAGTCGGTTCCAGAATTTCATCTACTGTTACGATACAATTATTAAACTGATAATCGAAGAAATTCGCCTCCATTCCCTCTGTTATATCAAACAAAGAAATCTCGTCAGCTTCGTTACCTGCAAAAATGCAATTGGTAAACTCAGCAGAAAGTGGAAAGGTAAATATGTCTCCTTGGCAGAGTGGGTCAGAGCACCTGATGTTGTTAGCGCTCAGTGCAGGTGCCTGGTTATCGTAATTAGCTAGTGTACAATGATTGAAAACATAGTTACCTCCATAATTTAAACTGATACTGTTGCTGCCATTCTCATAAAATAGACAATTATTACCTGCCACAATAGCATGAGCAGCACTCAGGCCATTTCCTGAGGTAAACGAAAACTCACAGTTATTGAGCGAAACCACAGCAGCCGAATCTATAGATAAGCCCACTATGGCATGTCTTATATGAGTATGCTCAAAAGAATTATTTCTACTTCCTGCCTGTATAACCAAGCCGCCCCACTGTCCAGAGACATCTTGGAATTCTGGTTCTATTCTATCAGATAAAAACCGTACAGGATTCTCTGCTGTCCCTTTGGTTGTAATGCTTCCTGTCTGTGTTATAATGAGTAAGCCATCATTGTAGACACCTATGTCGTTTATGGCCACCCCGCCATGCATGTAGACAGTTGTCCCTGCCTCTATTATCAAGTCGCAATCGTCTATAGCCAGAACACCATAAATTACATAAGGCTTAGGGTCGTCCCACACAAGTGGCATTCCATTGCAAATAGGTGCATTGATGGTACTACTAGAGAATCTGCTTGGGAAATAATTAGCATTTTGTCCCCAAGCTTCTACGTGAACGGTGTAGGAAGACTCGTTGGCCGTGATCAGTATTTTGTCCTCTATAATAAATGGACTTATAGAAAGGGGATTATCCGGATCTATGGATGCTTCTATAAAAACATATATACTATCTTGGCCTTCTATGCGAATATTCTCTACCTCAGATCCCTCTATTCCATCCACATTCATTCTGAAAAAAGACTGATTACTCGCCTCTATATAGACTTTGTCTACGATAACTGCATCTTCCTCATTGTTGTAAATTTTTACAAATCTTGTAATTGTTCCTACTTCCGTAAAGACTGTATCAAACCTTAAAGTATCTGCAGAAAAGCTCAGATCAATATCTGGACTATCATTAACAGTATCCTTATGGCAGGAAGAGATGCTGATAGCTAGTATTATAGAAAGAAAACAAAAAGAGAGAAGTAATTTGTTGAACATAGTCCTGAATGTATATTCTGATAAGAATACTAAAGTGCTAAATTATGATTTATCGTAGCTAATTGTCTTGATTTGACCTTTATAAATATTATAAAAACCTAGATTTGTATCCAACTAGCTGACGCTGTTTAATGATGATCATAGACATAATAATTCCAGCATATAATGAGGAAGAATCTATCGGATTAGTACTCGATGATATTCCTAAGGATATGGTCCGTGAGATAGTAGTCTGTAATAATAACAGTACTGATGATACTAGAAGAGTGGCACAGGATAGGGGAGCAGTTGTCGTAGATGCAATGCAGAAGGGCTATGGCAGTGCTTGCTTAAAGGGTATGGAATATCTTGCGTCAAAGGAAGTAAGTCCAGAAATAGTGGTTTTTCTCGATGGTGATTATTCAGACCATCCAGAAGAAATGGCCAAGCTCGTGTCACCAATAGTAAATGATCAGCAGGACCTAGTCATTGGGTCTAGAACACTAGGCGACATGGAAAGAGGTGCTATGCAAGTGCAGCAAGTTTTTGGAAATTGGTTAGCAACGACGCTTATCAAAGCTTTTTATAATTACAGTTTCACTGATCTTGGCCCTTTTAGAGCAGTGAGATATTCCTCTCTTTTAGATATAGGAATGTCAGACCCTAATTTCGGATGGACAGTAGAGATGCAAGTTAAAGCAGCCAAACTAAAATTGAGATGTACTGAGATTCCAGTAACCTACAGAAGACGAGTGGGGGTTTCGAAAATATCTGGTACGATAAAAGGCACCTTGCTAGCTGGGCACAAAATTCTATGGACAATATTTAAATTACTGTAATGAGCATAGTAGGGTATTTTGTTTTCGGGGTTTATTTGATGTGTCTGGTATTTATTACGCTGTACTGTATTTTCCAGTTTCATCTGCTCTTGCACTACTGGCGAAAGAGGAAAGAAGGCATTGTAGATATGAGCTCCTCTGCTATCATGGAGGAGTTGCCACTTGTAACTATACAACTTCCTATGTTTAATGAGTACTTTGTCGTAGAAAGGCTCATAGATAATATTGTAAAACTAGATTACCCAAAGGATAGGTTAGAGATTCAGGTTCTAGACGATAGTACAGATGATACTCTAGCTCTTACTAAAAAGAAGGTCTCTTATTACCAAAACGAGGGCTTTGATATCAAAGTACTTGCAAGGACTAATAGAAAGGGTTATAAAGCGGGAGCGCTAAAAGATGCCACTCCATATGCTAAGGGAGAATTTATCGTCATTTTTGATGCTGATTTCCTTCCTGAGTCAGACTTTATTATGCGTACACTACCGCACTTTAGTAATCCTAAAGTAGGTGTTGTGCAGACGAGGTGGGGGCATATCAATCAGAATTATTCCATCTTAACAGAATTACAAGCTTTCCAGCTCAATGTCCATTTTACAGTGGAGCAGAAGGGCAGGGAGACTGGTGATTATTTACTCCAGTTCAATGGTACTGCGGGTATGTGGCGTAAAAGTACTATAGAAGACGCTGGTGGCTGGGAGGCAGATACTCTGACAGAAGATCTAGACCTCAGTTACAGAGCTCAGTTAAGAGGCTGGAAAATAATCTTCCTTGAAGACACCTTATCTCCAGCTGAGCTGCCTTCAGAAATGATGGGTCTTAAGTCACAGCAGCATAGATGGATGAAGGGCGGTGCAGAGACTGCCAAGAAACTGTTACCTCAAATCTGGTCCAGTGAGTTGGCGACCGCTAAGAAGATTCATGCCACTACCCACTTGCTGGGCAGTACTGTTTTCCTTTCAGTTTTTCTGGTAGGTGTATTCAGTGTGCCTCTACTTTTTCTTATTAATCCCTTAGCTATAGACCTCTCCTTGATGAGTATTTTCCTGGTCAGTACTGTACTCGTAGCTATGGTATATTATGTAGCCAATGTGAGAACTGCTTGGGCAGAACCCAATAGTCTGAAAGCCATTTTTAAGTTTGTATTTATATTTCCTGTATTTCTTGCCCTTTCGATGGGTTTATCTTTCCATAATTCTTTAGCGGTAATACAAGGATATTTGGGTAGAAAATCAGCTTTCGTACGTACACCTAAGTTCGATATAAAGAAAGTATCAGATAGCTTCAGGAGATCAAAGTATGGTAGTTATAGGATATCTAAAGTCACTATAGTAGAAGGTCTTCTGACTTTGTATTTTTTATACGCCATAGTAGCTGGTATTAGAATGGGCAATACTTCATTGATAATATTTCATTCTCTACTATTCATGGGATATGGAACTATATTCTATTTTTCTATTAGGCACCAAAGATCCTAGCGCTGAAAGCGCTTACTTATAATAAATGCTGCGCTTGAGATTCATTTCTTCTTTTGCTTATCTGATTTTAGCCTTAGCCATTTTTGCCGTGGTGTATCTGCCAGCACAGAATGAGACCACCGTTATAATCGGATTGTACTCTGTAGCTTTTTTAGCTTATGCTATTATCGTATGTCTTATCCAAAAGAATCAGCTACACGTCAGGACGGCCTTAGCAGTGGGGATAGGCTTGAGAATATTGCTCATCTTTCTTTTTCCCAATCTGTCTGATGATATCTATAGATTCATATGGGATGGTAAAATGATCCATGATGGTATCAATCCGCTCTCTTATACACCACAAGAATTCTTGAGGATCAGAACGGATTTACTGGTGGATGAGTGGACCACCTTGTATGACTTATTAAATTCTCCAACTTATTATACTGTGTATCCGCCCATTAGTCAGCTAGTCTATTATCTGGGGACTATAGGTGACGTAAGCTGGGGCACTTCTGTGATACTGATGAAGGCAATGCTTTGCCTAGGAGAATTAGGGACGGTCTACCTGATGATACGATTGCTCAGAATGATGGGAAAGTCGGCTATTTGGGCTATGCTCTATTTTCTTAATCCTCTAGTGATAATAGAGATAATGGGGCAGTTACATTTCGAAGGCTTGATGATTTTCTTTTTGTCGCTTAGCTTTTTGTGTTTAGTCAAAAAGAAGTACAGGCTAGCTGGAGGCATGCTTGCGCTTTCTGTAGGCACTAAGTTGCTACCCCTGATGTTTATACCTGCCATGCTCAACTTTATAGGGAAAGAAAATATATTAAAGTTTATAGCTGGATTTGTCAGTATACTTTTGGTGCTATTCATCCCTTTCTTTTGGACTTTAGATTTAGGGCACTTTTTTGAAAGCGTGAATTTGTATTTCCAGAAATTTGAGTTTAATGCTAGCATTTATTATTTACTACGAGGAGTAGGAAAACTGTTGACTGGTTATAATCAGATTTCTATTATAGGGCCCTTATTAAGTGTAGTTACTTTGTTTTCAATTTTATATATAAGCTGGAGAAAGAAAATACAAAGCTATGAGAGGCTGTCTGTGGTGTTGTTTTGGTCTTTTGGTATCTATCTCTTGCTTACGACCACAGTCCATCCCTGGTATCTATGTATGCTTATTTTTCTTGGTAGTTTTAGTAAGCAGCTTTGGCCTTTAGTCTGGAGTGGGGTAGTGGTATGGAGTTATACCACCTATGCAACTCCTAACTTTGAGCAAAATCTTGTGCTCATCTTTTGTGAGTATCTTATACTAGCCGCAGCCTTATGGTGGTTTACAATAAGTACAGGGCATAAAAAAAACCTGAACAATTAAGTCCAAGTTTTTTTTTATTATATCTAACTAAAGGAATTAGTATTCCCAGAGGTCATGTTCAAAATTAAAGAGTTCAGCTTTTATTTTTTCTGACTCCATCAGTCTATCTATTCCCTCTCTATCATAGCCATAGAAAACATCTTTTACTCTAAGATCTAATGGGTTTGATATTTTGAGTATATAGCTTGCAAAAAATCTTGACTCAAACAAATCATACCAAGACATAGGAGCAATGTCATTATTGCCATTCTGTACTCTGTATCGTGCTAAGGCATATCTTGCCTCTGGATAATACATCCAGAAAAGAACTTCTTGATATTTGAATTCTCCAGTATCAGGATCTATACTTTGTAGAATAGGACCTATTCCTAAAATTCTAGATTTGAAAGTGGATAGCTCTTTATCAAAGTACCATACCTCTTTTATTCTGAATTGCTTGATATCTTCCCAGTTGATTTCATTTCTAACAACTTGTACTTTTTCCTCGTATGTGTCAGGATCCCATACAACAGTAGTGTCTATTCTATTAAGCTTTTTGTCTATTTCATCGACAGTTAATGGCTCTTTAAAATATTCATCTCTAAATATTGCAGCATCACCGTTTTCAGAGATCTCTCTCAAAATACTGAAGAATGGTTCTAATGGACTTCTGAAAGTAGTATTCATCTTCTCTCTAGTGTCTATTAATCTCCAGACTTTTCTTTCCCACACTACATCAGCTTCTCTGACATGGTCGTACTCTATTACAGGAGCTTCTTCTACTAAGGTCCTCTTGACAACTCCATCTATATAGATATCCTCTAGGGGAGTGCCTGATTCAGTCATAATAGGCTCTTGTGCACTAAGTATAGTACAGAATAAGAATGCTACTGCTGAAATTATTAGTTGTTTGAACATGGAAACAAGTTTTAATTTATCTGATATTAAATACCATCTGACCTAAATCTCTAGGAGCAGAATCACCTGGGCATTTACATTTTATATTTTCAAAGAAGTACTTATCAGAAGGTTTAGCTTTTTTCATTAGTGAAGCAGCCTGACCAGTAAACTTACCACCTCTGTTTTCAGCAGGTTCAGCATCTTGTCTTTTTGCAACTCTTACGAGTCTAAATCCTACGATATTACACTTTGCATCAAAGTCAAAGTTTTCTAATTCAGGATAAATAGCTAGCTGTGCTTTGAACTCACCACTAGGCATCGAACCACCTCTATTTCTAGATAACTTTGGTACTGGGTTAGGTATTCTTTTTACTCTGAATTGTTTTTTGTCCTGGAGACCAGGAGCTGTAACATTGATGTTAGCAAATTCACCTTTCTTAGTTGGAGTAGTAACTGTTACTTTATAACCTCCTTTCCCATCTGGCTTGACGGATCCACCGCCACTTCCACCCATACTGACTTTCACTTCACTAGAAGCAACACCAGCTGCAGAAACCTCTATCGGGTTATCTACTCCTATATAGAATACATTCATCTTAGAAGCAGAAACAGTAACAGATCTTTCACCTACTTCATAAGAGAAAGTCTTTGTAAAGCTCTTAGTTTCACCAGTAACAGGGTCAGTTAGTGAAGCAGTTGCCTTGTAAGTTTTTTCTCCATTGGAAGAAGCTGTAGTTGAGTAACTAGCTTGACCATCTGCATTCAAAGGAAGATTTTTTCCATTGACAGATATCCTAATTCCTGTATTAGAATCACCACCCGCAGAAGCACTTAAGAATAAGTCCGCTTCATATTTCTCACCTTTGATAATGTAAGACTTCTTAGGTGCTGATACCACTTGGTACTTATCTAGTACAACGGTAGCTCCACCTGATCCTACTTTTCCAGCTAGGTAATTCAGAGCAGCAGATTCTGTAGCTTTCACATCATTGATGTACTTGCTAAATATTGGAATAACTGCTTGAAGAGGCATGTGGTCAAAATTCATATGAGACCATGAAGCCTTATCTTTCTTTTTCCACGTTTCATCATCAATTTGTACTGCAATTTCTTTGGTAAATCCTGCTCTTTCTGGCTCATCTACAAACTGAAGCATATCTTGTCTAAACTGTAAAAGCTTAGCTTTAATCTCTTCACCTATACCAGGATTGCCATCTGGATCCATTACGAGCATTCTAGTTGTTACTCCGTAATCTTTCTCCTTTTTAAGTTTCTGGAGTCCTGTAGTAGGATCCTCTATGTATCCTCCAGTACCATTATCGTCAATCATTTTGTCTACCGCATCCTGAAGATAAGCAGTAAGCTCTTTTGATTTTGCTCTGATAGGATCTATACGTTCTGCATATTTAGCTAATGAAGCTTTTGTTTTTGCAGCATCTCTGATACCTTTTACCATACCTTCATTAGACGAGTCTAGTGCTTTATTCGATTTTAGAAGTCCCTTGTCAACTATCTTAAATGCATTAAATACCTCCGCCGAAACATTCAGTGCGAGTAGGGCAGTCAGTACCAAGTACATGATGTTAATCATCAGTTGACGGGGTTCCTTAGGAATAGCCATATTTTCTTTTTTACTTAGTTAATAAATATGAATATCTCCTATTATGCCGGTCTATTGAAAGCTCCTAGTACGTTACCATACACAGAGTTCAATGAACTTAGGTTTGAGTTTAGAGACTGCATTTGGTTTTTGTACTCTTTAGCATCTTCATTTGCTTCATTTAGAGTATCGACTGTATTACCTAATGTCACCATAGCATCGTTCATTTTAGAGTAGAAATTACTCATACCCTCTATTTGTCCTTTAGTTTCAGAAAAATCTACTTCCTGAAGAGCTTTGAGACTACCTAAGCTTGTAGACATGCTTTGTAATTCATTAAGCATTCCTCCGAGGTTATTTTCCACTGCATCAGCATTTAGTGCTCTTCCAGCTCCTGATTGCTCACCAGCTGTAAGCGGAGTTATATTTGAGCTGTAATTTTCCAGTCCTGGGTATAATTTTTCCCAGTAATAATCTTTTTCTGGAGGCAAAATTCCCAGCATAAAGAATAAGAAAGCCTCAGTGAGAAGACCAGCAGTAATCAATACATTACCTAGTGGGTGAGATAAAATTTTTGCTAGTGCACCTATCATAACTACAGATGCTCCTACACCGATAATCATATTTTTAAGGTACTTAAATCCTTTAGATTTGATAAAACTCATTAGTTAGATGTTTAAAAGTTTAGTAATTAACCGATTTCAATATTGTAGTAATAGTGTTTATTATAGATTTAGAAGTCATTAATAGAACGTCCTAAGAACGTAAGTGCACATCTGAAACCTATAGAAGATTTTGTTGTGTCTTGATACTCCCAGTTTCTTGTCCCTGTCTGGCAGTAATAAGAGATGTCTTTCCATGAACCACCTCTGATGACCTTTCTCTTGTATGATTCTGGGTCATCATCACTAGCATCATATTTCATATCTGGATTCATGTCATGTGTATGCTGGTAAGCGTTAGGATGGTACGCTGTTTCCGTCCACTCAGACACATTTCCTGCCATGTTATATAGTCCATAATCATTAGGGAAATAGGCATCAGCTTTTACGGTGTAGAAACCACCATCTTCTGCATAATTTCCTCTTCCAGGCTTAAAGTTTGCTAATAGACATCCTTTAGCATTTCTGATATAGTAACCACCCCATGGATATGGAGCTATGGTTCTACCACCTCTAGCTGCCCATTCCCACTCAGTCTCCGTAGGTAATCTAAATTCTTCAGTATTAGGCTGGTCACCTTTGAAGGAGTTCCACATATGTGTTCTCCAGTGGCAGAATGCCTTAGCTTGTGGCCAATCTAAACCGACAACAGGGTAGTCATCAAAGGCGGGGTGCCAAAAATAATTTCTTGTAAATGGCTCATTGTATGAGTATGAGAAATCTCTGATCCATACCAAGGTATCAGGATAGACGTTCACGGTTCTTTCATTAAGAAGCTCTGATCTGACTAGGTCAGGACTGTGAGCTGCTTTTTTCCAGTCTATCCACTTATAAGTGTACTCTAGCTGTCTAGTATCGATGGCTCTTTCTGTCTCAGACATTTTCATGTCGCCCTCGTAGTACATCTCATCTAGCTCTTCCATGGAATAATCTAGATCGTAGTCCCAGATAATTCTTTCATTACCATATTCATCTTCTTCAAGATCTCCCATAATAGTATGAGCGATAGAATCTTTCACCCAGTTGACATACTGTCTGTACTCATTACAGGTAATTTCAGTGTCATCCATGAAGAATCCAGAAATAGAAATTGATTTGGGTCTTTGTGTATGTGTTGAGAACACATCTTGATCACTTTGACCGATAGTGAGGGTTCCTGAAGGGACGTATACCATTCCGAACGGATTGATACCTGTCCAAGCAGGTCTGTCCGAAACTCCGGTTAATTCTCCAGATTGCTCACCTCCGCAAGAACTTAGTATAAGTAATACCAAGCCCACAAAAAACAATGCTTGTTTTTTCATGTTATTTAACTGATTTTGCCAATTATGTTTACTACCCCTATACACGGGGTCTGTAAAAATAAACTTTGTTACTCAACTTCAAAAAAATCCGCCAAGTAAATATTGCCTGACTCGAATTATGCTCGAGCATAGCTATAACGGATTAATTATCAATGGTATTATGTTGAAAAAATGAAAATATTAATCTCTTAGAGATTACGAGGATTATAGATGATTTCAGGAGGTAATCCTATTCCTATCAATTTGTTAAGATTATAATTGATATTTATCTCATGGGTACCTTGTGAAACACCTTTTACATTACTCAAACCAATATCGTAACTGTAGGTAATAGTGTAGTTAGAATTAAATTTTATGCCTCCTATCAGAACCATTGCATCCAATGAGCTACTACTATAGCCTCGCAGGCTTAAACCTCCAAAAACATTGCCATTTTTTGCCAATATCGAAAGATCTGTTTGGTATTGTTCGAAATCGGTTTTTATTAACACGGAAGGATAAAGTAATAGGGTATTGATAGTGAACGGAATACGACCGTATAATGTCATAACATTAGGACTCTGTATAGAGGCAGAATTAATTTTATTCTTAGGTAAAAATTGATTTCTAAGTCCTAAACCAAAATCAAAGCTTTTATGTCCGATAAAAATTCCCAATTCATAATCTAAGTGATTTCCGGCAGAGGTAGTTTCTCCAAGAATTGGGTCTTGATGAGAAAATATATTGTTGTTATAAATTCCATCAGGAGTTATTAATGTACTTCCATCTAGGGAAATTCTAGAATATCCTAGAGCAAGACCTCCTGAAAGCACTCCAAAATTTGTCTTACGAATCCTATTGTATGAAACCTTAACGGCATTGGATCTAAAGGCTCCTATTTTATCTGAGGACACTGCCATTCCTGCACCTCCATTGAAGAGGTACAATGGAATATTAGCATTCATATAAAGCTGTTGCGGGTTTTGTGCGAAGCCAGTCCACTGGTCTCTGTAGTTAAAATTTATACTTAAGGATCTTTCTAGACCTGCATAGGCTGGATTAATTTGGTAAAGATCTACCAAGTACAATGAGTTTTGAGGACTCATCTGAGAAAGGCTTATTCCTGCATAGAGTAAGAAAGAAAATGAAAAAAGGATTCTTATTAGCCACACCATCATAGAAGCCCCTAAGTTAATTAACTCTGAAGAGAATAGCTAGGTTGTCAGATCTCTATAACCATCCTGTCTTGTAAAGGACTAACATTAGTCGGAAGGTTTTTAGCCCATCTTGCTGTCAAACCCATGCTGTGAGAGATGTGAGTTATATAAGCCTTTTCTGGATTTATTCTTTTTATAATTGCTAAAGCTTCAGTAAGCGAAAAATGAGAGTGGTGAGAGCTGTCTCTCAAGGCATTGATTATCAATACCTTAGTTCCTGAAAGTTTTTCGTATTCGCTTTCTAAAATCTGGCTACCATCAGTTATATATACCAAGTCATTTAACCTAAATCCCCAAATAGGTAAGGAGCCATGCAAAATTTTTATCGGTGTGATATCAATATCCTTGTAAGTAAAAGAGATTTCTGGAAGAGGCTCTAAGCTAATTTGGGGTAGGCCTGGATATTGGGTTTCAGAAAAAGCATAAGCAAATCTCTTTTTTATCAATTCCGATACTTTAGGAGAAGCATAGATGGGAATGGATTTATTTTGAGTATAGTTTATTGCTCTTATATCATCTAGTCCTATTATATGATCATTGTGCTCATGAGTAATGAGTACAATATCAGTAGTAGTAAGCTGATTATCAAGAAACTGTGTCCTGAAGTCAGGACCTATATCGATTAGAATTTTTGCGGCTGCTGACTCTACATATATTGAAGATCTAAGCCTAGTATCGGCAATATCTGATGATTGACAGACTTGGCATTGACAACCTATGATAGGTATGCCTTGTGAAGTACCAGTCCCGAGTGCAACTATTTTCAATTACTAGGAAGCTCTTCAGAATAGCTTTTCGCTATGGACTTAAAAAATTCTTTTGACTTTTCAGAAAGTTTAGATTCATCTAATTCTGTTTGTTGGATTATGTCTAACAAACTTTCAATTCTGCCTTTCTCCCTAAAAAAACGATTGATTATAATAATCTTCTTGTCTCTCAGAATACAATAGCCAGATTTAAACTGTCCTTTCTCATACCTGATCACAAATTCATTGGAAAGGAAAATTTCTTCAATTTTTTTAAGATTAGCTTTGTTGTACTTTATCGCCACAGTTGCATTTTGATGACCCAAATATAGTCATTGCAAACACTTATATAGAGAAAAAATTTAATATGAATTTGAAACTGCTTTTTAGCCTTTCAGTTATAATATTTAGCATATCTGCCTTGTCTGCCCAAAAGGGGTTTACAGGAGCTGGCGTTTTAGGACTCACAGCTGCTCAGATAGATGGAGACGATCTTGTAGGATATCACAAGCTTGGCCTATCCACAGGAATAAAAGTGTCATTTGACCTAGTAAAGAAACTGAGTGGTAGTGTGGAAATCTTATATAGTCAAAGGGGCAGCAGCTCCAAGACTTTTGATCGATCGGACGCTGTTCAGGTTTCTAATTTGAATTATTTTGAATTACCTGTTTATGTGAACCTGAGTGATTGGTACATTGAAGCAGAGGATTATTACAAAATTAAGGGTCACCTAGGACTCTCTTATGCATCGCTGATTTCTTCTTCTGGACAAAACGAAAATTATAATAGAGACGATTTTGTGAAAGCAGACCTATCCTACATTGTGGGTGCTAGTTTCAATTTTACCAAGAAGTGGGCAATGACGGCAAGGTTTACAAGATCTTTCACAAAACTTGTTGAAGATGAGACGATTATGCCTAGTTTCTATTTATTAAGTTATTTTTGGACGATCAGAGCTGAATACAAATTCTAAAATTATCCTTACAATGAGAACACTGAGCTTTTTGCTTTTGATTGGTCTTTTGATATCCTCTTGCAAGCCAGAGAAAAACTCTATAAAAACCAAATCAGCACTTGAGAAAGCCCCTACTAAAGTGGTTACCTCTTCAGGAAAAACCTACCCTCCGCTACCACAAGAATTAGGCATGAAAATTTGGAATGAAGGTGAGATGATAGATTATTTATTTCATAATCTTCCTTTCAGCATGAGCCAAGACGAGCAAGCAAGCATCCAAACAAATATGACCTACATAGCAGCTGAGCCAGTAGCAGATATACCTTCTGTTTGTAAGCCTATCGCTAGGCAATTTTATCAAGTTGGGGGAGACATTATTTTAGAATCAGATGTTTACTTCAGTGATGGATGCATGTTCTATGTCTTTTTAGTAGATGGAAAAGAAAAATACTGCAATCAGATGAATGCAGCAGGACAGCAGTTTTTTGCTAATATCATTCAGCAAGCTATGAGTGCAAGACAGGGTATGACACAACCCCAATAATTTTAATTATTTCTGATTTATTCCACACATTTCCGATTCTTCCACTAAATGATAATCGGATAAGCAACTTATTGGCTAGTAGTGGTATCGTGGAATTCAAGTATTCTTCTGAGGTGCAATTTTAGATTAGTCTAAAATATATATTAAATTAGCTTAAAAATCTACTTGTTCTTGACTGAATTACTTCAGATATTATCTACAGAATGGGCTATCAGAGCGCTGCTTGCCTCATCTCTCGTTGGTTTGATGTGCGGAATATTGGGCTGTTTCATAGTCTTAAGAAATATGTCATTGATAGGGGATGCCTTGTCTCATGCGGTGTTGCCAGGAATTTTCTTTGCTTTTCTTTTGGTTGGTTACAGTACTATAGGTTTTTTTATAGGCTCCACTATAGCTGGACTAGTTACCGCGGTAGCTATCTCATGGATCCAACAAAATGTAAAGACCAAAAATGATGCAGCTATAGGTATCATCTTCACTGCTATGTTTTCCATTGGGATAATGGGCATATCATGGCTTAATCAGAGTGAAGGAGTTCATTTAGACCTGAAGGATTTTCTATTCGGAAATGTACTTGGAATTTCTAATGAAGATATATATCTGACTTTTGGAATTGCTGTTTATACTATAGTTTGTATTATACTATTTTATAGGTATCTTTTTATCACCACTTTTCAGCCTACTATTGCTGAAACTATGGGCATTTCAGCAAAGACTATCCACTATTTCTTGATGGTCCTTTTATCCTTTGCTATAGTTGCCTCGCTCAGAACTGTAGGCGTAATCCTTGTCGTAGCCATGCTTATAACGCCTGCTGCTACAGCCTTACTACTGTCAGACAGATTGAAAACTGTTCTGGTTCTTTCTGGAGTCGTAGGAATTTTATCAGCTGTTTTGGGGCTGGTTTTATCGATTTTGTATGACACCACTCCGGGCCCTGCAATGACTATATGCGCTACAGCATTTTATTTTTTGGCAGTTTTATTTTCTCCCACGCAAGGATTGTTGTTCAAATTCAGCCAGAATAGAATCGAAAGTAAAAGGATAATAAGAGAAGATATCCTAAGACAGGTAATCAAGACAATGCCTAAGACTGGCATGTCAAAACATGTATTATCTGAGCGACTAAGTCTAAAAGAATCTGTGATAGAAAAGTATATAACCTTGATGGCAAAAAGCAAGTTGCTTGCATATGAATCAGACAAAATAATTCTTACTCCTGCCGGTATAGAAAAGGCTGAGCAATTAGTGAGAGCACATAGATTATGGGAAACTTATCAGGTTAAAAAAATGGGTCTAGGCTCAGACCAAATTCATAATGAAGCGGACCAGATAGAGCATTTTCTCTCAGAAGAGTTATTAGATGAAATAGACAAAGAGCTAGGTTTTCCTACAAAAGATCCACACGATTCTCCCATCCCATCTAAGAAGACTAAAGTCAATGCTGGGGCAACTAAGTAATAGGGTTGGGAGTTTTGGCCTTGCCATCACAAGCTCCATCGCAGTTGCCATAAAGGTTTAGAGAATGATGAGTAATCTTAAACTTTAAAAGCTCTCCCATCATATCCTTTATGTTTTGTATTCTAGGATCACAAAACTCAAGCACCTTTCCACAATCTACACAGAGCAAATGATCGTGTTGTTTGAAGCCATATGACTTCTCATATTGAGTTAGGTTTTTACCAAACTGATGCTTTGTGACAAGATCACAATTGACAAGCAGATCTAGAGTATTATATACAGTGGCTCTTGAAACTCTATAGTTTTGATTTTTCATATGTATGTATAGCGCCTCAGCATCAAAATGATCAGTTCGCTTGTATATTTCTTCTAGGATCGCATAGCGCTCAGGCGTTTTACGATATTCATTTTTTTCTAGGTGACTGGTGAAGATGTTCTTTACCTCCTCGATGATTTTCTTGATATGTTCTGAAATCTCACTATTCATCTTCTATTATAAATCTGCTGACGTTAGTTATGCCTTCTAGTTTTTTTATGGAATTCATAACATGATTGAGCTGGTCTTTGTTCTTCACAAATATTTTCACCTTACCCTCAAAGTATCCTTGATTACCTTCTATACTGAAAGATCTAATGTTTACTCCGAGTTTATTACTAATTTCATTACTAATTGCAGTTATAACTCCAGGGCCAGAATCCACACCTATGATCGACAGTTCCACAGTAAAGTTTGTTCCAGATTTCCTTGCCCACTGTGCTTTTAATACCCTGTAAGAATAGTTTGCAAGTAAATGAGTTGCGTTTTTACAATTGGTCCTATGAATTTTCAGACCCTCTCCAGCTGTAAGGTATCCAAATATATCTTCCCCCTGCACTGGGGTACAACATTTGGCTAACGAGAATTCATATTGATCTGCAGATTCTCCATCTACCAGAATGCTCGACTTTGAGATGACTCCCTCTTTTCGGGGTCGCTTAGGAGGTAAGTCTGATGGAGCCTGTGCTCCAGTTGTGGTTTTTCGTTCCTCTTTAAGGCCCCTAATTTTACCATTTTCTATCTCAAATATTTTGAAATCAGGTGGCTTGATTTCCTCTATCGACATAGCATAATACAGATCAGGTCGATTAGAATAACCATAGTGTTTGACTAAGAAATCAACATTTTCATTAAAAGGAATTTTGAGATTCTTCATCTTCCGCATCAGCATTTCTTTACTGATTTCTCCTTTTTCCCGTTTCTCCTCTTTCATTGCGGATCTAATCTTAGATCGTGCTTTTCCAGTAACCGTCATCTTTAGCCAATGCTCAGATGGCTTTTGGTTTTTGCTTGTAGTAACACTGACTTGGTCTCCATTCTGTAACTGATGCCCCATTGGAACCAATTTATTGTTCACCTTGATGGCAGTTGCATGATAACCTACTTCGGAGTGAATTTCAAAGGCAAAGTCTAGGGCAGTAGCGCCTTCAGGCAATATTTTCATGTCTCCATCTGGAGTAAAGACAAATACTTCCTTCTGAAAAAGGTTTGATTTGAAATCATTTAAAAATTCCAGTGCATCACTGTGCTGAGTATCTAGTAAGGCCCTAATGTTATCTAGCCATCTATCATAGACACTATGCTTGTTCTTGACCCCTTTGTACTTCCAATGTGCTGCAAAGCCTCTTTCCGCTATATCATCCATTCTTTCAGACCTTATCTGAACTTCTACATATCGTCCATTAGCCCCTATTACGGTAGTATGCAATGACTCATAACCATTACTCTTTGGAGTCGTAACCCAATCTTTTAGTCTTTCAGGAATAGGAGTAAAGACATCGGTTATTATAGAATATATTTGCCAACATACACTTTTCTCTTTCTCTATTTCAACATCACAGATAATTCGGACAGCAAAAAGATCATAAATTTCCTCAAATGGAATTTGTTTTTTCTGAATCTTATTCCAAATAGAAGAAATGGCTTTTGATCTACCTATTACTCTATAATCCACATCCAGAGCATTCAGCTTTTCTTTTAAGGGTTCTATAAATTCTGTTATGTATTTAGATCTGTCAGACTCAGATGCTAATAGCTTGGAATTCAGCTCGTTATAAGTTTCTGGGTCTGATATCTTCATACAGATATCATTGAACTCCGTTCTTATGTTATATAGGCCTAGTCTATGAGCGAGAGGGGTATAGATGTATTTTGTCTCAGCAGCTATCTTCAGTTGCTTAGGTCGTGGCATAGCATCGATAGTCCTTAGATTATGCAACCTGTCAGCCATCTTTATAAGCGCTACTCTCACGTCATAGGCAAGCGATGATAATACCTTTTTAAAGTTTTCTGCCTGTTTGTTTTCTACATTGTAGGTGCCATCTAGCTTAGTGAGCCCATCTACAATTTTCGTAATTTTCTCTCCGAATATTTCATGAATATCCTCTAAGGTTGTTTCAGTGTCCTCCACAACATCATGCAAAAGAGCACTGATTACAGCAGTAGGACCTAGACCAATTTCCTCGTAGCAGATTCTTGCTACCTCTATTGGATGGAATACATAAGGTTCGCCAGATTTACGTCTTTGTAAATTATGGGCACTGAGTATAAGGTCGTAAGCTTTGTTCAGATTTTCTTTATCCTCTTCAGTTGCTTTAGCCCTGACCTTATTGAAAAGAGATTTATACTCAATATCTATTTGAGCATATTCATTGTCTGTTATGGCTTTTCCTCGTGGCATTACTTATTTATCCTTCACAAGTTAGCGTTAATTGAGGTTTTGCGCTTTATTTTCCAAATTATTAGCGCCTCATCCTATGTTGAAAATAATCTCAAGCATTCTTGCAAAATAATTGTCCTATTAGCAAAATCATCTATCTTTGCAGCTTGAAATTTTCTTGATTTGCGGGTGTGATGAAATTGGTAGACATGCTAGATTTAGGATCTAGTGCTTCACGGCGTGTGGGTTCGAGTCCCTCCACCCGCACTTCTTAGAAAATTTTCAATGACTACTCCAGCTCTCCTAGAGTTCAACTAAAAACAGATTTACCTACATTATGAAAGTCGAGACGAATCATATTGATGAACTCAATGCTGAACTAACCCTTGTAATTGAAAAAGATGATTATGTAGGTGACTTCAATAAGCTACTAAAAGATTACCAAAAAAAAGCCCAAATGAAGGGTTTTAGAAAGGGCAAAACGCCTATTTCTGTTTTGAAAAAAATGTATGGAGGAGCTCTCCTGCAAGAATCTGTCTCTAAAATACTCACAGAAAAGATAAATGAACTTATTACTGGAGATGAGCTTAACATTATAGGTGAGCCATTTTTAGTAGAAAGAGAAAATTTACCCGAGCTGGATCACAACGCAATGTCTGACTATACGTACAAGTTTGAATTAGGTTTAGAACCAGAATTTGAGGTACTTGGGGTGGCAGACACTGACATTTATCCTAGAACTGAAATCGAAATTACAGACTCGATGATCGACGAGGAAGTAGAAAGTCTCTTGAAAAGATTAGGAGAGCAAAAAAGTGTGGAAGGGAAAGTCGAGAAAGATGATGTTGTCTATTTTCATGCAACGGAACTGTATAATGGAAAAGTATTAGTTGATGGGCACCAATCTGAGTTTTCTTGTGGTTTTGATAAGATAAATGAGCCCTACGCTTCAGAATTATTAAGGCTTGAAAAAGGTGGTTCTATTGACGTAGATATCTACCAGTTAGAAAAAGATATGCCTGCCAGTCAGGTTGAAAAGTATCTACTAAAGGCATCTGAGGATGCAGACCTGAGTAAGATTGGAAATGACTTTAGATTAGAAATAGTGGATATTGTTAGGGTTGAGAAAGCTCAGTTAGACCAAGATACTTTTGATAAAAGTTTCGGGAAGGATGAAGTGAAGTCAGAAAATGAAGCTCGTGCTAAGATTAAAGAATTTTTAGACGAACATTTTCAAAAAGAAGCAGATAATCTTGTCAATAGAGAGATTATGGAAACGCTTATGACTGTCAATTCTATACAGTTACCAGTTTCTTTTTTGAAAAAATGGATAGGGCAGGACAAGGAAAAAGAGATGACTGATGAGCAATTTGAGTCTTTTCAAAAGGAACTCAAGTGGCGAATAATCAAGAAGAAACTCGTAAAGAGATTTGAGGTAGAAGTTAAAGAGGAGGAAATTTTCCAGCATTTTGTAAGTGCAATCCGTAATTACTCTCCATATATAGATGAGCAAAGTCTGAAGAATACAGCTTTTTCACTGATGAATAACAAAGAGCAGGTCAACTCGGCTGTAGAAGCTATCAGTAGTGGCAAGTTATTTGATGCTGTTAAGGAGGTTGTTCAGATAGAGAATAAGCCAATAGATAAAGAAGCTTTTTACGAAAAAGCTAAATCTTTAAATCAAAAAGCGGGTTAATCCGTTGTAAGTACAGTAAACACAAAGAAATATGTCTTTAACGAATGAATTCAGAAAATATGCTACCAAGCATATGAACATAAATGGAGATGCTGTTGACCATCATTTAAGGTCAATGAACACCGTAGTTCCCAATATCACTGGCTTTACGCCGCAGGTTATAGAGGAAAGACAGATGAATGTAGTAGGAATGGATGTCTTCTCCAGACTTATGATGGATAGGATTATATTTCTGGGAGTTGGGATAAATGATTATGTAGCAAACGTAGTTCAGGCTCAGCTCTTGTTTTTAGAATCAACAGATCCTAAAAGAGATATTCAGATGTTTATCAATAGTCCTGGAGGATCAGTAATTGCTGGTCTTGGAATCTATGATACAATGCAATACGTTACACCTGATGTAGGTACGATATGTACTGGGCTTGCAGCTTCTATGGGGGCTGTTCTTTTAAGTGCCGGGACTAAAGGAAAAAGAACTTGTTTGCAGCACAGTAGAGTAATGATTCATCAGCCCTCTGGAGGCATGCAGGGGCAATTCTCTGACATGGAAATATCATACAAGCTGATAAAGCAGCTCAGAAAAGAATTGTATGACATCATGGCTCATCATACAGGTAAGAAATTTGAAGAAATAGAGAAAGATAGTGATAGAGATAATTGGATGTCAGCAGAAGATGCCAAAGCCTATGGTTTGGTAGATGAAGTGCTCACTAGAGACAATGTTAGAAAAAAAGATAAAAGTTAGATAAGTTGTCGAAAGCAAAAAATAAAGGACAAAAATGTTCTTTCTGCGGAAGGGACAAGGGAGATACTCTCCTTATGATCGCTGGTGTGGAAGGCCATATATGTGAGTCTTGTGTAGAGCAAGCTTATGAGATAGTAAATGAAGAGCTAGGCAACAAAGCAAATGCGAAATCAGATTTTGCCTTTAATTTGCCTTCAGGTGTAACACCAGCCAATATCAAATCTTACTTAGACCAATTTATTATTGGGCAAACAGAAGCTAAGAAATACCTCTCTGTCAGTGTATACAATCACTACAAGAGACTTAACCAAAAGTCTAGTGATAGTATAGAAATAGAAAAAAGTAATGTTCTTTTTGTAGGTGAGACAGGAACTGGTAAAACACTACTAGCAAAAACAATAGCTAAGTATCTCAAAGTTCCTTTTTCAATCGTGGATGCAACTGTATTTACGGAAGCAGGTTACGTAGGGGAGGATGTCGAGAGTATGCTAAGTAGACTTTTACAGGCCGCGGATTATGATGTGAATGCCGCTCAAAAAGGAATAGTCTACATTGATGAGATAGATAAGATTGCCAGAAAGAGAGATAATCCCTCTATAACAAGAGATGTTTCTGGAGAAGGTGTCCAACAAGCGCTTTTGAAAATGCTGGAAGGAACACAGGTAAATGTTCCACCTTATGGAGGTCGAAAGCATCCAGAGCAAAAAATGATTCAGGTAGATACTAGTAATATCCTTTTTATTATGGGGGGAGCTTTTGATGGTATCAATAAATTAATCGCGAAAAGACTCAATACTCAGATTATTGGCTTCAATAAGAAAGCACAAGAGATTCAGATGGAAGAAAATCTTCTAAAATATGTTTCTCATCAAGATCTGAAAGCATACGGCTTGATTCCAGAACTTATTGGAAGAATGCCAGTATTGACCTACCTAAATCCTTTAGACAAAGAAACCTTGGTAAGAATTCTGACTGAGCCTAAAAATGCTCTTGTCAAGCAATATCAGAAACTTTTTGAGCTGGAAGATATTGAGTTAAGCTTTGAAGATGAAGCTCTTGATTATATAGCTAGCAAAGCTTTAGAATATAAACTGGGAGCAAGAGGTCTTCGTTCTATATTAGAAGCTGTTCTAGCTGATTCTATGTTTGAGCTGCCATCGCACCCTGATGTAAAGGAATTCACAGTCGACATGCTCTATGTCAGCCAGCAATTAGATAAGTCATCTATAGCTAAGCTTAAAGTAGCCTAGCTACGAATTTGTTCTATACTACTAATTCTGGATAGAGTGGGTAGTCTTCCATTGACTTATTGATTTTGGACTTGATGTCTTTTATTAGGGAGTCATCTGTATGATTATCCAAGACAGCATCTATCCATTCTACTATCTCAGTACAGATTCCTTCTTTCATCCCTCTAGATGAGATAGCAGCAGTGCCTATTCTTATACCTGATGTGACAAAAGGACTTTTGTCATCGAATGGTACCATATTTTTATTTACAGTAATATCCGCTTTTATTAAGGCATTTTCTGCTTCTTTTCCAGTGACTCCTTTTGACCGTAAGTCTATGAGCATGAGGTGGTTATCAGTACCACTAGATATGATTTTGTAGCCTTTTTCCGTGAATGCGTCTGCCATCACTTTGGCATTGGCTTTGACCTGCTCTCCATAGACGCGAAAATCATCACTCAGAGCCTCCTTGAAGGCTATTGCTTTGGATGCAATTACATGCTCTAGTGGGCCACCTTGCATTCCTGGAAAGACGCCACTATTGAGTATAGATGACATCTTGATAACTGCGCCTTTTTTTGTAGTCCTTCCCCAAGGATTCTCAAAATCTTTTCCCATCATAATGATCCCACCTCTAGGGCCTCTCAGTGTCTTATGAGTAGTAGAACTTACTATATGGCAATGCGGTATGGGGTCATTTAATAAGCCCTTAGAAATAAGTCCAGCAGGGTGGGCTATATCTGCGAGTAGCAAAGCCTCAATAGAGTCTGCTATTTTTCTAAATCTCTCATAGTCCCAGTCTCTAGAATAAGCCGAAGCGCCACATATGATTAACTTAGGCTTATGCAGTTGGGCAAGAGCTTCTACATTATCCATGTTTATGAGCCCCGTTTCTTCTTCTACACCATAGAAGACTGGGTTGTAAACTTTGCCAGAAAAATTAACTGGTGAGCCATGTGAAAGATGCCCTCCGTGTGATAAGTCAAATCCTAAAATCGTGTCTCCTGGTTGTAGAACAGATAAGAAAATGGCTGCATTAGCTTGCGCGCCAGAGTGAGGCTGGACATTAGCATATTCTGCCCCGAAAAGTTCTTTCAGGCGGTCTATAGCAAGCTGCTCTACTTTATCTATCACTTCACAGCCACCGTAATATCTTTTGTTAGGATATCCTTCAGCATACTTGTTAGTGAGGCAACTGCCCATCGCTTGTATGACAGCTAGACTAGCAAAATTTTCAGAGGCGATGAGTTCTATACCTTCTCTTTGTCTATGGAGTTCTTGGGAAATTAATGATTGTATCTCGTGGTCTATCATCTCTATATTTCTATGCTACTTGATAGGGAATTGCACTATTGCAATGCAAATATAAAAAAAGCCTTGTGGCAACTACCACAAGGCTTTCTATTATCTTATTCCAGGAATTTACTTAATCCCTAGAGCTCTAAGTGTCTCATAATCAAATTGTCCAATTGGAAGACCATTGTCTTTTTGGAATTTGATAAGGGCCGCTTTAGTCTTAGCTCCCATTCTGTTATCTGCAGCACCTACATCATAACCCCTAGAGTTAAGAGCTTGTTGTACTCTTCTAGTAAGATCTGATGTCATATCTGCTTCGCAAACTACTTCTCTCCATTCAGTAAACCCACCTGCTTTTACAAGTTGTCTCTTAGAAACAGTTTTGTATTCAGCTGGTATATCTATTGTTCTAGTAGTAGCAGCAGAAGTTTTAGTATAAGTTCTAGTCTCGTATTTTGCTTCTACTGGATTAGACTGTGTAGTAGCAGGACTAGCTAACTTCTTGTATGATCTAGTAGTATACTGAGCATCACCAGATACATTAGTTGCGTTTGCATCGTTTACTAGTTTCTGCATGCTGATAGTCGTGTACTGAGCTTCTCCAGTTACTGGCTCTGCTGTAGCATCACTAGCTAATTTCTGGTAAGATCTTGTAGTGTACTGAGCATCTCCAGATACAACATTAGCACCTGCATCGTTTACAAGTTTCTGCATGCTGATAGTAGTATACTTAGCTTCTCCTGAAACGTTTTCAGCAGCTGCATCATTAACTAATCTCTGGAATGTTCTTGTAGAGTAGCTTCTTCCGTCGCCTTCTCCACTTCCTCCTGCAAGTACTAATTCCACTCTTCTGTTTTGTCTTCTACCATTAGCAGTAGAGTTATCAGCTTTTGGCTGAGTTTCTCCTCTTCCGTCATATGATAAAGAACTAGCATTAGCTCCAGCAGCAATAAGTGCATCATATACTGCTTTAGCTCTATTTCTCGATAATGTCATATTAGCTGCATTATCACCTTGAGAATCAGTGTGACCTACAATAGTTCCACCACCCATAGAGTTAATCTTATCTACAGCTCTTGCTATTTCAGAAGAATATCCTCCAGAAAGAACATCAGAACCAGAGTTGAAATTTACATTGATTACATAGTTAGAAGATCCACCTGGTACATAGTTTTCAGCACCAGCATCATTAACTAATTTCTGGTAAGTGTAAGAACCATAAGAAGGCTCACCAGAAACATCCTCAGCAGATGCATCATTAGCTAATCTCTGAGATGTTATCGTAGTGTATTGCGTATTACCATACATAGGCTCTGTAGTCGCATCATTAACTAACTTCTGAGAAGAGATAGTTGTGTACTCAGCATCACCTGAAACATTTTCAGCTGCTGCATCGTTAGCCAACTTCTGGTATGATCTAGTAGTATACTGTGCATCACCTGTGCTGTTAGTAGCTGTAGCAGGAGTAGCAAGTGTCTTATACGTTCTAGTGGTATACTGAGCAGGAACATCTACAACCTCAGTTGTTGCTGCGTTAACTAATTTTTGGTATGATCTAGTTTCATATTTAGCAGGTACAGTTACTGATTCTGTAGTTGCTGGAGTAACTAATTTTCTGTAAGAAATAGTAGTGTACTCAGGCTCTACAGTTACAGCTTCTGTTGTAGCAGCAGAAACTAATTTTCTATAAGTTCTAGTAGTATACTCAGGCTCTACTGTTACTGCTTCAGTTGTAGCTGGTGTAACAAGCTTCTTGTATGATCTAGTCGTATATTCTGGCTCTACAGTTACAGCTTCAGTAGTTGCAGGTGTAACTAACTTCTTGTAAGAGATAGTAGTGTACTCTGGTTCTACAGTTACAGCCTCAGTCGTTGCAGGCGTTACTAGCTTTCTGTATGATCTAGTTTCATACTGAGCAGGCACGTCTACTGCTTCTGTTGTAGCAGCAGAAACCAACTTCTTGTATGATCTAGTCGTATATTCTGGCTCTACAGTTACAGCCTCAGTCGTTGCTGGCGTTACTAACTTTCTGTAAGAAATTGTAGTGTATTGTGCAGGTACTTCTACAACTTCAGTAGTTGCAGGAGTAACTAGTTTTCTGAATGATCTAGTTGTATACTCCGCTGGAACTTCTGCAGCTTCAGTGGTAGCTGCATTAACTAACTTTCTGTAAGAAATTGTAGTGTATTGTGCAGGTACATCTACTGTCTCAGTAGTTGCATCATTAACTAGCTTTCTATATGATCTTGTAGAGTACTTTGCAGGAATTTCGATTGTTCTAACACAATCATCTCCTTGCTCTGTATATCCTTCAGAACAGCCAACTCTTACTTTTTTAGTAACAGTTCTGTACTGAGCTGGAGTCTCTTGAAGACACCAAACAAGACAGTCATTAGGATCAGCAGAAAGACAGTTTCTGTCTGCTTTTTTCTTTACCCACTTAGTTGAAGCTGGTGCAGTTTCTATCTGCTCAGTCATAGTCTCATACTTAGCAGGAATCTTTTCTAATCTAGAAGTAGCCTCAGAAACCAATACTTGCTCAGTAACAGTTTCGTATTGAGCTGGGATAGTTCTGATAGTAGTATATGCATCTTGCTGAAGTACTTGCTCAGTTACAGTCTCATAAGTAGCTGGTACAGCTCTTAATGTTGTATAAGCGTCTTTTTTAAGAATTTGCTCAGTTACAGTTTCATAAGTAGCTGGTACAGCTCTTAGAGTTGTGTAAGCATCTTTTTGAAGTACTTGCTCAGTTACAGTTTCATAAGTAGCTGGTACAGCTCTTAATGTAGTGTAACCATCTTTCTTTAATATAGTCTCAGTAACTGTCTCATATTGAGCAGGAACTTGTCTTAGTGTAGTATATGCATCTTTTACAAGTACTTGCTCTGATACTGTTTCGTATACAGCTGGTACTTTTCTTAACGTAGTATAACCATCTTTCTTAAGTTTTTGCTCAGTCACAGTTTCGTAAGTAGCAGGAACTTGTCTTAGAGTAGTATAACCGTCTTTCTTAAGAATTTGCTCAGTTACAGTTTCATAAGTAGCAGGAACATTTCTTAAAGTAGTGTACCCATCCTTTTTAAGTACTGTTTCACTTACTGTTTCATAAGTAGCAGGTACTTTTCTTAGAGTAGTATAACCATCTTTTTTAAGTACAGTTTCAGAAACAGTTTCATATACTGCAGGAACTGGCTTTAAAACATCGTAAGCAGCTTGAACTAGAACTTGTTCAGTAACAGTTTCGAACTGTGCAGGTATAACTTTGATAGTTGTATATGCTGCTTTAGTCATTACTTGCTCAGTAACAGTTTCGAACTGTGCTGGAGAAATATTGACATTAGAAGCACCATCAGACTTAAGAATTTGCTCTGATACAGTTTCGAAAGTTGCAGGAGTGATTCTTACATCTGAAGATCCTTCAGACTTAAGAACTTGCTCTGATACATTTTCGAATTGAGCAGGTATAACTCTATAGTTAACTATACAATTAGGATCATTATTAGCGTCAGCAGCTGCAGCAACAGATGGAGTAACTAATTCTACTCTTCTATTTGTAGCTCTACCGCTAGCAGTATTGTTGTCTGCTATAGGGCTTGATTCACCTGCGCCATCATAAGTAAGGCAAGATGAAGAAACACCTGCAGCAACTAATGCATCGTATACAGCCTTTGCTCTGTTTCTAGATAAAGAAGCATTTGAAGACTCAGAACCTTGGTTATCAGTGTGACCAACAATTCTAGAAACTCCAGCTCCACAATCAATAGAACTAGCAATCCTTGCTATCTCTGCACTTGAAGAACCAGAAAGAACAGCAGAACCTGTATTAAATGTAACATTCAATGCCGTTCCACCTCTATATCCACCACTTCCAGCAGCACATGTGTTAGCGATAACTTGTTCAGTTACAGTTTCGAACGTAGCTGGTGTAATTCTTACAGAAGATCCACCATCAGACTTAAGAACTTGTTCTGTCACAGTTTCGAACTGAGCTGGAGTAATCCTAAGGTCAGAAGCACCATCTTGAGTAATAACTTCCTCAGAAGCAGTTTCAAATTGTGCTGGAGTAATTCTCACAGAAGAAGAACCTTCGCTAGCCAGTACTTGTTCAGATACAGTTTCGAATGTAGCTGGAGTAATGTTAACAGAAGAGGCACCATCTGATTTTAGAATTTGCTCAGATACAGTTTCGAATGTAGCTGGAATGATTCTTAGTTCGTTGCTTCCATCAGAAGCTAACACTTGCTCAGATACAGTTTCGAATGTAGCTGGCGTAATGTTAACAGAAGAAGCACCATCTGATTTAAGAATTTGCTCTGTAGCAGTTTCGAACTGAGCAGGAATTACATTTAATGTATTTCCTCCATCAGAAGCCAATACTTGCTCGCTTAGAGTTTCAGTTGTACCAGGTACAATTTCTACTCTAGTAGTAGCATCCTTTACTAGGATTTGCTCTGTAACAGTTTCATATTGGTCTTGGATTAAACATCTAGCATAGCATTTGCCAGGCTCTTGGGGCATTCCTTCTGCAGGAGGACCCGACTGAGCGCTAATGTTCACCAAACCAAATAGGAATAGACAAGATAAAATTAGACTAACTTGTTTCATGGTTGATTTTAATAATTTATTATATAATGTCAATAAAGGTTTTGTACCTAAAATTGAATAGGTATCTCTAGTATCAAGTAGGATGGACAAAATTACTCAATAATTTTTGGATAACATAAATAGTATTTGGTAACCTTCTTTACGTTTATCCAAGAATTTAGAAGCTCAGCTAGGGGTTTTACCTGACTGTCCTTCATTAAGACCTTAATATCCTCCTTGTAATTATTATAAGCTTGTGTAGATTCTTCTCCTTTGAATATGAGCCCTGAAACCATTTCACTGGGAAAGTGTAACTGTTTTACAGCTTTTTGACGAATTTCATTGATAAAGTCACCCGAAATAGGGGAATTTTGCAAAATCAGCTTGAATAGCTGACGCTTTAGAATAGATGTAGCTAGATAACTCAAAATCTGGTCAGGGTGGTTTTTAAATGCTTTTATACTCGCTAAGACATCTATATCATCCAATTCTGTAAATGTCTCAAGGTAATTATTATCATTTATTGTGCCATTTAGCCTTTTTCTAATAAATGAGACCAATGCCGAGTCTGGCACATCTCCTAAGTTCTCACCTTTGATCAGCTCTATCAGGCGATGCATATATTCTTTCAAAAGCCTTTCGGCTACGATAGATGTTTTGTGTAAGTACACCTGCCAGTACATAAAATGTCTCGCGACCAGAAATTTCTCAATAGAAAAAATAGCCTTCTCTTCTATAACTAGCTGCTCATCTACCACATTCATCATGGAGATCAATCTGTTGTAACCTATAACCCCCTCTGCTACACCAGAGTAATAGCTGTCTCTTGTGAGATAATCCATTCTGTCCATATCTAACTGGCTAGAGACAAGCTGAGTTAAGAAGGGTCTATTATAATCTCCTTTGAAAATTTGGATTGCCAAACTGAGCTCTCCATCAAATTCTAGATTAAGAGCCTCCATCAGATCCAGCGAAATATGTTCATGATGCTTATCATAGATGACTTGTTCTAAGCCATGAGAAAAAGGACAATGACCTATATCATGTAATAGGATAGCCAGGCAGACAGCTTGATATTCAGCATCGGAAATCTGAATACTCTTTTTTCTTAAAGTAGCTATTGCTGTCGTCATCAGATGTAGAGCCCCTAGCGCATGGCTAAATCTTGAATGATTCGCTCCAGGATACACATATGAAGAAAGGCCCATTTGCGAGATCCTTCTTAGCCTCTGGAAGTACTTATGATCTATAATATCATAGAGAATCTCGAATGGAAAACTTATCAACCCATAAATAGGGTCATTAATTATCTTTCTTTTGTTCATACGGAGACGAAGGTACTAGATTGGAAATATATTGCGTTCGTATTTGAACTTCTTATAATTCATATAAATCCTAATTAGTATATGTCAAAAGTCAAGATTCTGTGGGCAGATGATGAAATCGATCTATTAAAGCCGCAATTGTTTTTCCTAGAAAAAAAAGGCTACGAAATTATTCAAGTGACCAATGGCTATGATGCGCTAGATGCACTCGCAGATGATGGTGACATACAAGTGGTATTTCTAGACGAGTCTATGCCGGGTATTACAGGTCTAGAGACTCTGGAAAAAATCAGACAGACTAATAAGATTGTCCCTATCGTCATGATTACCAAAAATGAAGCGGAAGATCTCATGGAACAAGCTATAGGTAGTCAGATAGACGATTATCTTATAAAGCCTGTAAATCCTAACCAAATACTGCTTTCGCTCAAGAAGATCATAGATAACAAAAGACTAGTAAGTGAAAAGACGGCGGTGGACTACCAGCAAGAGTTTAGGTCTATTTCTATGGATATCAACAGTGGGCTAGGTATGGATGAGTGGAATGACCTCTATAAAAGGATAATAGACTGGGAAATCAAGCTAGATAACTCAGATAACGAGCAGATGAGAGATATACTGGATATGCAGAAAAAAGAGGCCAACAAGGAATTTTGCAGATATATCTCTAAGCACTATGAAGACTGGTGTAAGAAGGGTGAAGGCCCTATTTCATCTCATAATTTATTAGAGAAATATTTGTTTCCAAAACTGGACAAAGAGAAACCTAATGTGGTGGTCCTATTTGATAACCTGAGATTCGACCAGTGGAGGGTTATAGAGACGATATTGACAGATCTATACAAGGTGAAATCAGAAGAGGTTTTTTATAGCTGTCTGCCTACTTCCACACAGTATAGCAGGAATGCCATTTTTGCAGGCATGACGCCGCATGAGATTCAAAAAAACTTCCCTCAGTACTGGCTCAATGATAATGAGAAAGGCGGCAAGAATCAGTACGAGGAACAACTCCTCGCTAAGCAAGTAGAGCGCTTTTTTCAGAACAAGTTGAAATGGTCCTACACTAAGGTCAGAAATAATGCTGACGCAAAGCATCTATCAGATAATATCCTGAACGTAACGAGCAATGATCTTTCTATTATAGTCTATAATTTTATAGACATGCTTTCCCATGCTAGAACTGAAATGGAAATGCTCAAAGAATTGGCTTCAGATGAAAAAGCATATAGGTCATTGACTAAGTCATGGTTTCTTAATTCTCCTATCTGGAATGGCCTACAACTGTTAGCAGAAAAAGATATCAAATTATTTATCACTACGGATCATGGGACTATAAGAGTTAGCCAGCCCTCTAAAGTCTTAGCAGACAGAGAAACAACCACTAATTTGCGTTACAAAGTGGGCAAGAATTTAAACTTTGAAAAACGAGATGTTCTCACTGCCGCCGACCCGCATGCCATAGGATTACCAAAGCCCAACATCAGCAGTAAGTTCATCTTCGCTAATGAAGACAGGTTTTTCCTCTATCCTAATAACTATAACCACTTTAACCGCATGTATACTGACACCTTCCAGCATGGGGGCTTATCTATGGAGGAGATGATCGTACCTTTTATAACGTTAGAACCTAAGTAATCTAGGACTCCGAATAATACTTTTTATTTGCTCTTTTGGAGATGTGAATACTGATTTCGTATAGGACTAATACGGGCAAGCCGATAAGGAATTGTGTCACGATATCAGGAGGGGTAATGATGGCTGCAAAGATCAATATAATCACTATTGCATGGCGTCTGTAATTCCTCATAAGCTCTGGCGTAACCAGACCGATTCTAGATAGAAAAAATATGACTATTGGTAGCTCGAAAATGATTCCTGTAGGGATGGTAAACATCGTCATGTTATTTACATAAGAGGCAAGGGAAGGGCTGGACACTACCTCATTAGAAATGCTATATCCAGCAAGGAAAGAAACCGCAAAAGGGGAGATCACAAAGTAGCCAAATAGAACCCCTAGCAGAAATAGAAATGAGCAAATGAAAACCATGCCTCTAGCTGCCTTTTTTTCATTGGGATAAAGACCTGGTTTTACAAACCTCCACATCTCCCAAAATAAGTAGGGAAAAGAGATAACTATCCCTAGCCAAATCGAAACTTTGAGATGCGTAAAAAATTGCTCTCCTAACTCACGTGGCATAATGGTAAATTCAGGAGGATAGAAGCATGTCAGCTCGGAAAGTCCACAGAAGAATTGGTAAGTGATGAACGAAGCATTCTTAGGTGCTAAGATTATATTATCAAATACAAATCGCTTAAAGACAAAAGTCAAAATAGCAAAGAAGAGCACCGCAACTAAGGACCTTACCAAGTGCCATCTTAGCTCCTCGAGATGATCTAAGAAGCTCATCTCTTTCTCATCACCCAGCTTGTTTTTTGATTCAGTCATTGACCCACAAAATTATATGGATATAACCAAAGTATAAGATATAATTTAGAGTTACTTTTGATTTTCATATCTAAAAAAAAATAATACGTTGTTCTATTACATCATTATTTCGATAGTCAGTCTGGCGGTGCTCTTATACGCGTCAGATAAGTTTATCGAATCAGCAGAGAAAATAGGACTATCCTTAGGTATATCGCCATTCATCATAGGAGTCACGATTGTGGCCTTTGGGACATCCCTCCCTGAATTGGCTGCGTCTATAGCTAGTGTCTATAGTGGTACTTCAGAAATTGTAGTAGGGAATGCTGTTGGCTCTAATATCACAAATATCTTATTGGTGCTAGGCCTTACCTGTCTAGTCGGTAGAGGCATACATTTGGATTTTGATATATGGGATACAGACATGCCTTTACTTTTGGGCTCAGCCTTCTTGCTCTACTTTACGCTAATGGATGGCAATTTGAGTTTGATAGAAGGTGTTTTGTACATTTTGGCTTTGGTGGTTTTTTTGCTCAATTCAGTGTTTGGAAATGACGAAGAATCCGAAAATGGAGAAAAAATTAATGCCCTAGATTTCCTCTTTTTGATAGCAGGTGGGATAGCAGTATTTGTCAGTGCTAAATATGTTATCCTAGGTATAGAAGGTGTTTCAAAATTGGCTGGTATAAGCCCAGAAGTAATTTCACTGACCTTTGTTGCCTTGGGTACTTCTCTTCCTGAAGTTGTTGTCAGCATATCAGCTGCTCGAAAGGGCAAACATGCTATCGCTGTAGGCAATGTGCTTGGATCTAATATCTTCAATACTTATGCTGTAATGGCTATTCCTTCTTTTCTTGGCGAATTAGTAATACCACAAGGCGTATTGAACTTTAGCATACCTTTTATGATAGTGATGACCTTGATTTTTGGTGCTATGACCTTCTCTCGGAAGATGGGTAGGTGGGAAGGTTGTCTATTATTAATTTTCTATATCTTCTATATAGCTCAACAATTTTCGTGAATTGGTACTTTAGTTCTTTTATTTGTACTGATTGCTGAAAATTGTTCGTTACTCAACTAAAGTGTGCACCCAAATATAATTGGAGAATAAATGAAACTTCACGACCTTACACATACAGTTCTTTTAGTAGTTATGTTGCTCATGATTTCAGTTGTGAGTCCTGCACAGTTCACTCCTAGAGCCATCTATAATTTTGATGGAATGGACTTATCTGAAAGTAATGGAAATTACGCCAGTGGGGTGGCTATGAACACTGACTTTTATGATTGTGGAGTAGGGCCTTCTTCTTTTGCCTTGTTTATGGATGGGAATCTAGATACAATCCGTCTAGATGCAAATGTGAAGGAAATATTCAGAGAAGATTTTTCACTCAGCTTTTACTTTAGAGTAGATAGGTCAGGGCTGGCTCCAGGTGATAACATAGGCCATACCTTATTTTCTATACAGAATAACTGTGAGAGAGATTCATCCCTGAACATAAGATATCTAGGAATTGCTGGTACAAATACTACTGACGATTTAGCCCAGATAACTCTAGAATATTCAGGAGCACAGATTTTGCGATTTAATTATGAACTCAATCAGGACTTATGTTGGCATCAAGTTGTATTTGTTAAGAATGGGACAACCTTTAGTCTTTATGTAGATGGAGAGTTTATTGAGAGTATTCTTTTTGTGGCTGACATCACCTTAGGAAGAGATTTTCCAGTGTATGTCGGCTTCTCTGATTGTGTAGGCAGAATAGACGAACCCTTTAATGGCAGAATAGATGAAATTAGAATATATAATGAGGCGATTACTGAGGAATATATTGAGTCTACACGTAGGTTTCCAGATCAGATTATCTCACAGGATACCACCTTATTTGAAGGGGATTCGTACGAAATAATTACGGGTACTTCTTGCGCTCCATCTATTACCTGGGCACCGACCTCAGGGTTAGATGATCCATTGTCTATTAATCCTACAGCTACTCCTACGTCATCTACTACCTATCAGATTGAGTTTGATCATGGAGATTGCATCAGTACAGATACTGTCAGAATTAGTATTGTAAAAGACGATGATATCGATTGTGATAATATCTTGCTACCCAAGGCATTTACGCCTAATGGTGATAATCTTAATGATGCTTATGGCATCAGTAATAAGTTTATTGTTACTGACTTGTTGCGCTTTGAAATCTATGACAGATGGGGGATGAAATTATTTGAATCTAATTCCAAAGATGTTCTATGGAATGGTCAATATCAGGGACAACCCATGATGCCTGGTACCTATGTATATAAGATAGAATACAGTTGTTTAGATAATATTTATCAAAAAACTGCTAGTTTTAGTTTGATTAAGTAGTTCAAAAAATTGTGGTAAAGTTTTCTGATGCGATCTTTAAAGTTCTTTTAATTTACAGCTGTACTCTTATAAGTTGTAAGTCGGATTCTGTTGCACCTAAAGAAGATATAAAGCCAAAGGAAGTAGCAAGAGTCTCATCAAATTCGGCTGGGTCAACTAGTTCTGATACCATAGAAGCTAAGCTAGAAGCGTTAGATTCCACTACAGTAGATATAGAACAGCCAGTCCAAAAGACAGCTGCCAAAGCACCAAAACCACAAAAAAGAAAGCGCCCTGCTAAGGCCACGCTAAAGTCCAAAGTTCCAGCCATTGACTTTAAGCTAATTAGATATGATTTCGGAACAATAGTGCAAGGAGATACAGTGGATTATAAATTTAAATTCACTAATTCTGGCCAGGCTCCTTTAGAGATAGATAGCACAAAAGTAACCTGTGGTTGCACACAGCCCAGCTATCCATTTATGCCTGTCGAAGTAGGAGAGGAAGGCTATATAGGTGTTCGCTATGTTAGTATAGGCAAGGAAGGGGAGCAAGAGCCTCTGATATCCGTTTATACTAATGCTTCAAAGGAGCCCACCGCACTTATGATGTCAGGAATAGTCCTTACACCTGAACAAGACTCTATTAGAAGAATAAAATAATAGATTTTCTAGGATCACCTGATTAGCGTAATCTGTCCTTCATAAGGAATGATGAGCCCGTCCGAAAACCTAACATTAGCTATCCAGACATAGACACCAGCTTCGCAGTTACGATTATTTTTTCTACCATCCCAGCCATCGTCTTTGCTATGTGGAAAGTCCTTTAATTGTTCTGGCAACTCAAACATCTTATTACCCCACTTGTCATAGATAATAAAGTCTTCTATGGATTCTACACCTCTTCCTGTCTGTAGCATAAATCTATTATCTATGTCAGAATCTGGCAAGAAGGCAGTAGGGAAATATACGAGTCTATTGGCAGTTAAGTTTACTGATAAGTTATCAGATACAGTACAGCCATTTTCGTCTGTGACAACTACTATAACAAAACTATTGGTAGTAGGCGTAAATGCGATCATATCGCAATAACTAGGATCTATACATTCCCACTCTTCATCCACCATCCATGAGATATTAACCACTGGTGTTGTATTAATAATTTCTGCAGTGAGTTCTATATCTCCATCTCCAAGTTCCGCTTCTATATTATCTCCAAGACTAACACTAAATGGGTTAGGACCCATGACATTGACTATGCCTAGATCTAACTGACAGCTTTCAGAATCGAATATGCTTATTGCGTAAGGTCCTGGCGGCACCATAAAACAAGTATCTATAGGGAAAGCAGGGCCTAATCCTCCAGTAATATTAAATCTATAACCTGTTCCTGTTCCTCCTGATATCGTTTCTTGATTTATGCCTAGACAGACTAAATCCCCAGGGCATGAAGCCAAACCAGAGACTTCTATCTCTGCTGAAATAGGAGTCACACCAGCTATCACAGCCTCTGCAATATCTGTACAGCCGCAGTCATCAGTGACTGTTATCAAGTAGCTTCCTGCATCAAGACCTGATGCTGAGGCATTATCAGACACATTGCCTGGCCAAGTATATGAATAGGCGGTGCTACAGCCTCCTCTAGCGCCCACGGTTACAGAGCCACCTGCGCCTGAATTATCACAACCAAGCCCTATGACCTCTACCAAGTCAAGGAATAAAGAGTCCGGTTCTGTGATGTATAATGTATCGGAAAATTCACATAAGTTTCCATCAGTTATGCTGACAACGTACTCACCAACTCCAAGGTCATTTCTGCTAGCTTGGTTAGAGCCATCTAATTCCCAACTGTAAGTATATCCGCTAGCAGCTCCTGCTCCTCCAGAAGCAGATAAATCGACAATAGCTTCAGCACCTACACAAGTTGCTATAAAACTATCTGTGTTTAAGGTGACTGGTGTCGGTTCAGGAATAGAAAAATCTAGTACTAAAGCACAATTTCCATCTAGAACAGAAACTGTATTTGCACCAGGCTCTAAGGCCATATTAGTAGCAGTTGTACCTAGCTGATCTTGATCTCCATTGGACCATAAAAAAGTAAAATCAGTAAGGCCGGCAGGGTTAGAACTTACGACCACTGTCGCTGCTCCATCTGCCCCATTCCAGCAAGAAGTTCCTGTACTATCTGTGACCTCTGCAGTAAATATATCTGGATCATTTAGAATGAAGGTTGTATCTTTTTCACAGTTATTTTCATCAGTGATATTTACCGTATATGAACCAGCCATAAGGTTAGAAGCTAAGCAGCCTATAGCCACTACATCTGGATCTGCCCAAGTGCAGGTTAGTGTAGGACCACCGACAATTCCCCCTATGGAAATGGAGCCATCTGCATCTCCAGGACAAGTAGGAGGTGTAAGTACTGGTTCGAAAGTGACATTGTCATCATTGAATAAATCTACTTCTACGACAGTCTTGCAACCATTCATGTTGTCGACTATTTCTATCAGGTAGAGTCCAGCGTCTAGATTATTTCTATCACATGAAATATCAGTAATAGGACCAAAAGGCGTATCCAGATCACCTATATGCCAGCGGCAGTTATATAGTCCACTCCCTCCAGTAATATTGATTATTTCTATTGATCCTTCTACTAGATTATTGGGATCACAAGAGGCGGGATTGATAATTACGGTTTGGTAAGTTAAGGTGCCCGGAGCTAATATTTCTAAAGTATCGGTCAGTAAACAATCACCAGCAAGCGTATTTACTTCTATGATGTAGACTCCAGCAGTATCTGTTTCTAAGAGAGGAGTGGCGCCCAGATTTGATTCAGTTTCGGTATACCATTCGAAAGTCAACTCACTGGCAGGGAAACCCGAAAACATGACCTCTAGCTCTGCTGTAATAGAACTATCGTTGCAGTCCAGATCACGATTAATATTCCCAGCTATAAGCAGTTGGCTGCCAAGTGTCAAATCTACAAAGGTGTCTTTCTCACAATTCCTACCATCAGTAATAGTAACGTTATATATGCCACCTCCCAGATTGCTGAGCATGCCGGAATTATTGCCTGGATCATCCTCCCAGCTATAGTTGTAAGGTGGCGTTCCACTGACTATAGAAATGGTTGCAGATCCATTTTCCTGACCGCATTCTGGCTGCACTGCATCTGTCGTCAATTGAATAGGAGAAACGGAAAAAACAGGAATGGTAAATTCTACATTTTCAATACAATCGTCGCCCATTAATTCTAATAATTCCCATCTGTAATTGCCCGGAGCTAATTCCTCTAAAGTTTCTTGGAAAGTATTATTTCCAAAGGTCTGTACTAGGTCACCGTTCTGAGTGAAAAGACTAATTAGATATCTATCTGCAGAAGTAATTGTAATTGTAGAAGTATAACCTAATTCGTTACAGGTAGGGGGTATAGTATCAAAGTCGAAAGAAAAACTACTTCTCAGTGGAATTCTTATACAAGTATCTAATGGACAACCTCTAGAATCACGTACCTCTAAATTGAAGCAAGTGTCCACTTCATTGAATACAAAACTCACATTCATCGGGTCATCTTCTATCCAGCAATCGGTCATGGTATTATTAAATTCATACTGATTACCATTAAATGGTGTTCCTCCTGAGGCCTTCACTCTTATCTGCCCATCCGCTGCTCTAAGGCAAGCAAACGAATCCACTTCTATGTCGAGTACGATAGGGGGGGTATTAATATTTATATTTTCAAAAACTTCCTCACAACCCAGACCATCTGTTACAGTTACGTCATAGCTACCATTAATCAAATTATCCATTGATCCAGAGGTGTTTTGGAAATTTAGTCCATTAGATAGTTTTAGATTATAATCTGGCATTCCTCCTGTAACTGTGTATTGAATTTCGCCATCATTAGTAGTGCTACACCTGGGATTTACTATTGTAGTCTCCAATTCGATTGTTGGGTTGGTCCTATCTATTTGCACAGTTCTAGAACTGGCGTCTCCATTGGCATCTCTGAGTTCTATGACGTAGAGACCAGAGGACAAATTGCAGCGTTCTATGATTTCTCCTTCGAAGTTTATCTGTCCAGTTAATGAAGGACCTCCACTGATGATTTCAAAGTCGACTGGATAGGCCCCTCCACAAGAAGAAAAGGTAAGGCAGCCTTTATCTGTAGAAGCACATACTCCTACATTTGTTACAATTACCCGTTCACAGTCTATACATATATCCTCTTCTCCGGGGTTGAAAATAACCGCTATATCACCACAAACACCAGAGCCTAGTGGGTCTGCGGAATTGTAATCTGCAGTAGCAAAAGTCTGAAAAGGTGGGTTATTAGTGAATTCTCCAAGAGGCATAGCCTCAGAACAATCTCCTGGACTATCTGCTCTAAACTTAGCAGTCATAACAATATCTCCATCCGCCAGAGTGGTTGCTTCTGCGAGGTCATGCTGCCATATAATCGGTAATTTTCCTTGATTGACATTGTCTTTATTTACAGACACGGTCACATTTAAAGCATTAGGACCTGCTACCGGATTATTGCCATTATCTATGTAAGAAATGACATTAGGATCAAAACCTAAACTAAATTGGAATAGGGTAATATTGGTCAGATCTGTGCAGATGAAATTGATACAGAATTCATCACCTGCATAGATATTTGGATCTGGAAAATTAGGGCTTACAATTTCTATCTCTATGCCTAGGTCAGCTACAGTATCACAGTCTACCTGTGAGAGTAGGGGGGAGAGAAATGAAAAAGATAAGAGCATAAAAATGCTCTGACATAGGATCTTCATAAAGATAAAATCTTATAGACTGTAAATATAGCCGAAACAATCACGACCTAAGGTCTTAACAGTTACAATAAAACAGGTATTACAAGAAGACCTGTCTAAAGTATATATACTGATTGCTAAGGTAACGTTGCCTATAAGAAATTTATGTCAAGATTCTATCTAAATCCTAGTGTAGAGCAAAAAAAATGGGCCATATCGAAGAGATAGGGCCCATAGTTTATAGTTAGGTTTTGTTTTGCTAGTGAATGATAGATTTTATGCCAAAATCCCTGTCCAGGATAAGTCTGAAGCCTTCTGCCTCATCCATAGACTGAAATTCTCCCATCATAACTTTGTACTGTGTCATGTTATCCACATAATCATTTATAACAATGATAGGCTCCATGAAGGTAGCGCTTAGCTCATTTACTTTTTTGAACGCTTCATGATAATCAGTGTAATTAGCTATTTGGAGTTTGTAATTAGTTCTTAATCTCTCTTTTGAAAGGTATTTGCTATACAAGTTCTCCATTTCTTTATCCTCAGGACTTGCAGTCTTTTGTGGACTAGTATTAAAAGGGTAGGTAACTAGTAATCTTGAGTCTTGTGCATCGTGAAAAGAGAGTAAACTCTTCATAGATTCAGGACTTAAGGTCTTTTCTACGCGTTCTATCATTTCTCCTTCTGCATTGAAGATGAGGATAGTTGGAAGCATTTTTACATAGTATTGGTTCTTAAGGCTAGACCCTTCGTCAGTTTCTATGTCTAATTTTAAGGCCACATAGTTAGAATTCATGAGGTCTATTACTTCGTTGTCTTTGAAAGTTGTTTTGTCCATCCACTTACAAGGCGTACACCAATCAGCATAGAATTCAACAAAAAATAACTTCCCTTCGGAATTTGCTTTAGACATGCCACTTTCAAATGATCCAGTATGGAATTTCACACTATTATTAGGTCCTTCATTACCTGTATTTAGTGCATTGACCTTACTACTACATACCAATATTAAGGTCGGAACTAGTATAGTCAGTAATAAATGAGTCAAAGATTTCATATTAAAACTTTTAGTGATGTATATAAACTTGATTTACTATTTGTTATAGAAAAGCAAACCTCGTTCCAAGTTGGTTTCTTTGGCTAATAAACAGCCGTTTCTTCATGAGTAAACATAAATAGTAATACATAAGTAACTCATATTAAAGTGTTTATGAATATTAAAATAATTTAATATTAATTCCTAATAGAGCTAATTATGGGACCGAGCTAGGAGGCCTCTGTAAGATATTTCGTTAATTTGCGACTCAATCTAAAAACCAAATGGGTCAGATAAAAGCCGCCATTACTGCAGTAGCAGGATATGTTCCAGATAACATTGTCAGCAATAAGGATTTGGAGCAAATGGTAGACACGAACGATGAGTGGATAGTTTCCAGAACCGGAATAAAGAATCGCCACATAGAAAAGGATCCTACTAAGGCTACCAGTGACATGGCAGTGGAGGCAGTCAATGAGTTGCTCAAAAAGCGAGGAATAGGGCCAGAAGAAATAGACATGATAGTGGTAGGTACTGTTACTGCTGATTATCCCTTTCCTGATACAGCCAATCTCATTGCAGCCAAGATAGGAGCGACTAATGCTTTTGGCTTTGATATAAATGCAGCTTGCTCAGGCTTCATATATTCTATTACCACTGCTGCAAAATTTATAGAGACTGGCACCTACAAAAAAATACTAGTTGTGGGGGCAGACAAGATGTCCTCTATTATTAATTACGAGGACAGAGCGACGTGCATTATCTTCGGAGATGGGGCAGGTGTTGTACTCTTAGAGCCTGATAATCAAGGATTTGGGATAGAAGACACTGTGTTAGGAGGAGATGGTTCAGGAGTGGAGTTTTTAAGAATGAAGGCAGGAGGAAGTTTACATCCTGCCAGTGCAGAAACTGTAGCTAACAAAGAGCATTTTGTTTTCCAGGAAGGTAGAGTGGTGTTTAAGGCGGCCATAAAAGGCATGTCAGAATGTATCAAGGAAGTGATGGAAAAAAACAATTTGTCTACAGAAGATGTCGACTTTATGATTCCACATCAAGCCAATAAAAGGATAATCTACGGTGTCGCTGACCAACTGGATTTCCCTCATGATAAAGTCCTAGTTAATATTGAAGAATATGGTAATACTACTGCCGCTACTATCCCTTTATGTCTGAGGGATTTTGAAAATAAATTCAAAAAAGGAGATAGAATCATTTTGGCAGCTTTTGGAGGAGGATTTACTTGGGGTTCGGTTATGCTCAAATGGGCTTATTAAAGTTATATTTTCATACTTTTGCCAACCTAAAAATGTAATAAAACAATGGCATCTACTACTGATATAAAGAATGGCTTGTGTTTTAATTTTAACAATGATGTCTACAAGGTTGTAGAGTTTCTTCATGTTAAGCCAGGTAAAGGCCCTGCTTTTGTACGTACTAAACTCAAAAGCCTTACCTCAGGAAAAGTTGTGGATAATACTTTTCCATCAGGACATAAGATAGATGTCGTAAGAGTGGAAAGAAGGACCCATCAGTTCTTGTATAAGGACGGAGAAGATTTCAATTTTATGAATACAGAAACCTACGATCAGGTAGTCATCCAAGGAAAGATGATAGACAATGGTGATTTGCTAAAAGATGGTGAGAATGTAGAGATACTCTATCACGCTGAAAATGAAACACCGTTGACCATCGATTTACCACAGTATGTGACACTGAAAGTAACCTATACCGAACCAGGTGTTAAAGGAAACACTGCCACTAATGCTACTAAGCCAGCGACTGTAGAATCAGGAGCTGAAGTAAAAGTGCCTATCTTTATCAATGAGGATGACCTCATCAAGGTAGATACGAAGACAAGATCTTATGTAGAACGTGTAAAAAAGTAAAGATGACCCACAAAGAAATCAAAGAATTACTCAAGCATGTAGCTGACTCTGACTTAACAGAAGTTAGAATTAAAAATGGAGATTTTGAGCTGACAGTAAGAAATGCTAATTACTCCAAAACCAAAGTAGCACAGACTACAATGATGGCGGCACCTGCTATGCAAGTGGCCTCTCCAGCACCAGCCCCTGCTGCAAAAGCAGCCACACCAGCAGCAGCTCAGCCAGCAGATGGAGCAGGAGAGACGGCTGAAACTTCCTCACTTTTAGAAGTAAAATCACCTATAGTTGGTACTTTCTATCGATCTGCCTCTCCTGACAAACCAGCTTTTGTCTCCGTAGGTGATACGATATCGGAAGGCTCTGTAGTCTGTATCGTAGAGGCCATGAAACTATTCAATGAGATAGAAAGTGAAGTAGCTGGTAAAATAGTGAAGGTGCTAGTAGATGATGCCACTCCAGTAGAATACGACCAAGTGTTATTCTTGGTAGACCCTAAAGGGTAAATCTATTTTCAGATCAAAATTCCCAAACGATGTTCAAGAAAATACTCATAGCTAATAGAGGAGAGATTGCCCTGAGGGTAATAAGAACCTGCAAAGAGATGGGCATCAGAACAGTAGCAGTCTATAGTACTGCTGATAAAGAAAGTTTACATGTTCGCTTTGCAGATGAGGCCGTCTGTATAGGTCCTCCCTCTTCTTCTGAGTCCTACCTGAGCATTACAAAAATCATGGCGGCAGTAGAAATTACCAATGCTGATGCGGTACATCCTGGTTATGGTTTCCTTGCTGAAAATGCTGACTTTGCAGAGGTGTGCGAGGAGTATGGTGTGAAATTTATAGGTCCATCTGCTCAAATGATCCGTATGATGGGTGATAAGATCACGGCTAAGGAAACAATGATAAAGGCCAAGGTGCCCGTTGTGCCTGGCTCAGCAGGACAAGTTAAAAGTGTAAAAGAAGGGCTCAAAGCGGCAAAGAAAATAGGCTTTCCTGTTATCCTAAAAGCCACAGCAGGTGGTGGAGGTAAGGGTATGAGGATAGTGGATAATGAGGAGGAGTTCGGAGAGCAACTAGAGAAAGCTCAGATAGAAGCTGGGGCATCTTTCGGTAATGATGCCATGTACATGGAAAAATTTGTCGAAGAGCCTCGTCATATCGAAATCCAAGTCATAGGAGATCAATATGGTAATGTGGCACATCTTTCTGAAAGAGATTGTTCTGTGCAAAGACGTCACCAGAAACTGGTAGAAGAATCGCCTTCTCCTTTTATGGACGATAAGTTACGGGATAAAATGGGCAAAGCAGCCATAAAAGCAGCTAAAGCCATCGACTATGAAGGCGTAGGTACGGTAGAGTTCTTAGTAGATAAGAACAGAAAGTTCTACTTCATGGAGATGAATACCCGTATCCAAGTAGAACATACTGTTACTGAAGAAGTCATCAACAGAGACCTCATAAAAGAACAGATCAAAGTAGCAGCCGGAGAGAAGATATCTGGAAAGAATTACTATCCGACAATGCATGCTATAGAAGTGCGGATCAATGCAGAAGACCCCTACCATGATTTCCGCCCAAGCCCAGGCCTGATTACTTCATTTCATTCCTCTAAGGGACATGGAGTCAGAGTAGATACACATGCTTATGCAGGCTATACTGTTCCACCATACTATGATAGCATGATAGCTAAGCTCATCTGTGTAGCAGAGACTAGAGAGGAGTGCATACTTAAGATGCAAAGGGCACTAGATGAATTTATCGTAGAGGGTATAAAGACCACTGTACCTTTCCATCAGCAATTGATGAAGGACGAAAGATTTAGAAACGGAGATGTCACGACTAAGTTTTTAGAAGACTTCGAGCTAAAGCCCTAATAGCCTAGGCTCTGTTGTGAGCTAGCTAAAATAAATTCTTTTGTTTTTCTGTTACTGAAGAGTACTCTAGCAGATACCAGATTTTTAGCATCCAACATGAAAGATATCAAGGCAATATTCCAATTTCTAGCTGGGTATATATCCTTGGTTTCCCTTAGTCTTGTTTGTCATGTTCTGATGGCGATATTTACCATTATTTCTATTCCTTTAGTTATTCCATTTTTCCATTTTTTGTTTTCTACCACTCCAGAGCTTGCGGAAAGGCCTGACTCTGTGATGGACGTCATAGGGTGGCTAGAATATTATTTTGTAGAGCTAATCAATAACCATGGCTCTCAAAAAGCATTAGTCATAACCTGTATCTTCTTGTCAGCTACTTTCTTTTTCAAGAACCTCTTTCGTTACTTGGCGATGCACTTTATGATTCCTGTGAGGAGCAGTATAGTCAATGATCTGCGAGAAAATTTGTACGATTCCTACATGTCACTTTCTGTATCTGCCATGAATGAACAAAAGAGAGGAGATCTATTAGCTCGCATTACCTCAGATGTACAAGAAGTGGAATGGAGTATCCTGCGTTTTGTGCAGACCATTTTCAAAGCACCTATCATCGTGCTAGGCAGTGTCTTTCTGATGCTGAGTATTCATAAGGGCTTGACGTTATTTGTTTTTGTGCTGATGTTATTCACCTTATTGGTCATCGGAACTTTGTCTAAGACTTTGAAGAAAAGCTCTTTGGATCTGCAGAATACATTGGCTGGCCTGACTTCTACAGTAGATGAGACTCTAGATGGTTCTATGGTCCTGAAAGTGTTCAGGGTAGCAAAGGAGTGGAAGCAGAAATTTGGTTCTCTAAATGCTCAGCATAAGCAAATCTATGATAGGGTGACGCGGCGGCAGGAGATGAGTTCTCCAGTCTCAGAATTTCTAGGAGTGACAGTCGTGGTCGTCTTGCTGTGGTATGGTGCCCAGTTGGTTTTTGAAGCTAAGCTCAAGCCAGAAGCTTTTTTTGCCTTCATCTTTGCCTTTTATCACGTCATAGAACCGCTCAAATCCTTTTCTACGGCCTTTTATAACATAAAGAAGGGTAGTGCTTCACTTGAAAGGATTCAGTCTTATTCTGGCTTGGATAGTGACTTAGATAATGGATTAGAGGAGGATGAGGGGTTGCCTTTTGTCTTTGAACAGGAGCTTGTATTTGATAAGGTGTCCTTTAGTTATGGGGATAGAAAGATATTGGATGAGGTGTCCTTTAAAATTAGGAAAGGGGAGAAAATTGCTCTAGTCGGTAATTCAGGTGCTGGTAAGTCCACCATCATAGGTCTGCTGCTCAAAAACATAAAAGCGCAAAGCGGGAAGATTCTGATCGATAATAAGCCTATAGAGTCTATCAATCGTCAAAGCCTTTATAAAAACCTAGGGCTAGTAACTCAGACTCCATTCTTGTATAATGATACCATTAGAGCCAATGTCACTCTCGGAAGAAAGGGAGTCTCTGCTTCTGACTTAAATGAGAGTTTACGCTTGGTCAATGCTGAAGAATTTATTCAGAATCAACCTCATGGGATAGAGACAACCATAGGGGACAGAGGAGAGCAACTGAGTGGCGGAGAAAAGCAACGTATTACCATAGCCAGAGCTCTACTAGAGAATCCGCCTTTACTGATCTTCGATGAGCCTACTTCGTCCTTAGATCCAGCCTCAGAGCATAAAGTAAGTACTGCAATCCTAAGTGCGATGGAAGATAGGACAGCCATTATAATCGCCCACAGGCTGTACACAATCAAGTCCGCTGATAGAATCTTATTTCTCTCCAATGGGAAGATAGCAGAATCAGGCTCGCATCAGGAACTTATAGAGTCCCAAGGACATTATACCTCGTATGTCAATTTACAAGCGCTCTAGTATGATTAGAGTCCTCATATTTTACCTGACGATCATGTTTGCTCTACAGAGCGGAGAAGCACAGATTCTGGTGCCAAAGGCTGGCGATTCTTTCTTTGTCTACAGCACGAAGATGGACAGTGAGCTGCTCGCTAAGCAAGGATTGCAATTTTATACTATAGATTTCCCTTGCCTTTCTAAGTATAGCCTCAACGCATCAGAAGAGCCTAGAATAGATTTCGAATTGTTAGATGAGACCACTGAAGAGAGCCTACTGATCAATCTTTCTGATGGTAATATCATGCTCAAAGGCTTTAGAATTATGGACCCTTACTTCCAACTTTCTGAAAAGTATATCCAGCTTATTAAGGGGGTGCCACTTATTAATTTGGACCAAATAGAGGAATTCGATAATACAGGATCAGAGAATTATTTTCTAGAATACCAAGTCTCAGATCTACCAGAAGAGATGCAAAACTGGGCCTACATTAACGAGTATGACAAGCTCCGTGTGAAGGTGCGGCTAGAGTTCTCTACAGCCTATGATGGGATAGACAATGTAGCACTGATGGGGGATGATCCTTATCATAAGTTAAAAGTAAACT